>DATKAB010000060.1 GCA_035498555.1 Candidatus Sulfotelmatobacter sp. | reverse complement strand
CTGATCACGGTTTCGGTGTACTCGTGGGCCGTCATCTGGAATCGCCTGCGGCTCTACTCGCGGGTCGAGTCGGCCGATCGCGGGTTCCTCGCCGCGTTCCGAAGGCTGGCGGGCGGCGGCGATTGCCGGCTCCTCTGCGAGCAGCATCCGCTCTCGTTCCTCTCGCGGCTCGCGCTCACCGGGCAGCAGGCGCTCGACCGGCACGCCACCGATCCAGGGCTCAGCTTCGAGCGCCGCTGGGATCTCGCCCAGCGCGCCATGGATCGCCGTGCCGGCGAAGAGAGCGCGCGCCTCGAACGTCACGTCGGCTTCCTCGCCACCACCGGCAGCGTGGCGCCCTTCGTCGGGCTGATGGGAACGGTTTGGGGCGTGATGAGCGCGTTTCTCAACATCGGCAGCCAGGGCTCCGCCTCGCTGGTGGTGGTGGCGCCGGGCATCGCCGAGGCCCTGATCGCGACGGTCGCCGGTCTGGCGGCGGCGATTCCCGCGGTGGTCGCCTACAATCACTGCCTCGCGCGCCTGCGCGAGTTCGCCAACACCGCGGGGCAGTTCTCGAGCGAATTCCTCGACCGCCGCCTCTCCGGGACCGGCGCATGAAGCTCGGGCCCAGCCGCATGCCGCTGGCCGAGATCAACGTCACACCGCTGGTCGACGTGGTGCTGGTGCTGCTCATCATCTTCATGGTGACCGCGCCCTTCCTTCAGGGCGGTCTCGAGATCAATCTGCCCAAGGTGGCCTCGCGCGGCCTCGACGTGCGCGAGGGTCTGGTGATCAGCGTGCGCGCCGACCGCACCGTGGCGGTGGGCAACTCGGTGGTGGCGATCGATCGTTTCGAGGACGCGCTGGCGCAGGCCGGTGCCGCGCGGCGACCGGTGTTCCTCAAGGCCGATCAGCGCGTGCCCTACGGCACGATCGTGGATCTGATCTCGCGATTGAGGCGCTCCGGGGTGAGCAGCCTCGGCCTGGTGACGGAGCCGCCGCCGCGCCAGGTGACGCGCTGATGCGGGGCGCGGTCACGGGCTCGGCGCTCGTTCACCTCGGCCTCTTGATCGCCATGTTCGCCCTGCAAACGCACGCGCCCCGCCTGATCACCGGACCCGACGTGGTGCGCGTCGCCCTGCTCGAGCCCACGCCCGAGCCGCCGACGCCGGCGCCGCCGGTCGTTCAGCCGGCGCCGGCAGCGCCCGAGCTCAAGCCCGAGGAGGGGAGCGGGGTCAAGCTCACGCCGCCCAAGCCCCCCAGGCCAAAGCCGGCCGCGAAGCCCCCGGCGCAACCCGAGAAGCCGCCCCCGCCCGCGCTGACCCTGCCTCCGGCCTCGCTCGGCCGGCCGGGGCTGCAGGGCGATCTCACCGTCGACGCCGGTGACTTCGAGTTCAACTACTACCTGTTGCTGGTGCGCAATCGGATTGCGGAGAACTGGTCGCCGCCCGCCGGGCTGGTGTCGGGGGGCCAGCCGATCCGCGCGGTCGTGTATTTCCGCGTGCTGCGCGAGGGGGGGCTCGCCGACGTGCGGCTCGAGTCACCGAGCGCCGCCGATTTCTTCGATCGTTCGGCCCTGCGCGCGGTGGTGCTGAGCGATCCCATGCCGCCGTTGCCGGCCGGGTTCAAGGGCGCATCGCTCGGTGTTCACTTCGGCTTCGAGTACACGACGCCGTGAGCGGCCGACGACTCGCCAGGAGCGCCTGGCCGCTGCTGCTGGCGCTCACGCTGGCGATGCCGGCGCGAGCCCAGGCGCCGACCGAGGTGCGCATCGACATCAGCTCGGGCGGGCACCGCATCCGCATCCATTGCGAATCCCTCAATCCCGCCGGGGATCGAAATCCGCGCGTGCCGAGTGTCCAGGCCGACGAGGTGATCGCCAATGATCTCGAGAATTCCGCGGTGTTCACGGTCAGCCGCGGTTGGGTGCAGGGGCAGCAGCCCTTCGACGTCGAAGGCGTGGTGGGAGGGAGGTGGGAGGTCCACGGCAGCCGCGTCTCGCTGACCGGCGAAGTGGTCGACTTCCCCGCGCGGCGCTCGATCTTCAAGCGCGACTACAAGGGGTCGACCGACGAATGGCGGTCGCTCGTGCACCGGTTCGCGGACGACGTCGTCCAGCAGTTCACCGGCGAACCGGGCGTGGCCTCGACGCGCATCGCCTTCGTCGCCAGGACCGGGCGCGACAAGGAGCTGTATGTGATGGACAGCGATGGGGCGAATCTCAAGGCGCTCACCGCCGATCACTCGATCGTGGTCTCGCCCTCATGGGCGCCCGACGCCTCGCTGATTCTGTTCACGTCCTACCGGGGCGGCTCGGGACCCCAGATCTTCGTGACTCCCGCGGGCGGCGGGCGGCTCTACCTGGTGTCGGGTCGGCCCGGGCTCAACATCTGCCCGTCGTATTCGCCCGATGGTCGCGACATCGTGTGCACGTTGAGTCAGGATGGCAATTCCGAGATCTACATCACCGACGCCCGCGGCGGCAATCCGCGCCGACTCACCGACAATCGCGCGATCGACACCTCGCCGGCGTGGTCCCCCACCGGCCGCGAAATCGCCTTCACCTCGGATCGCAGCGGCACGCCGCAGGTTTATGTGATGGATCGCGAAGGTGGTAATGTGCGCCGCCTGACATACGAAATCAGCTACACGGATTCTCCGGCCTGGTCTCCGCGCGGCGATCGGATCGCGCTGGTCTCGCGCACGGCGGGAGGATTCGACATCTGGCTGGTGAACGCCGATGGGAGCCAGCCGCGCCTGATCGTGACCGGCGGGAACAACGAGAACCCCCACTGGTCTCCGGATGGGCGACAACTGGTGTTCTCATCGGACCGCGAAGGGAACCGCGCGTTGTATGTGTCCGATCTCAGCGATCGGCAACCCCGTCGGATCGACACGGGAGGGCTGGCCGCCTTCTCGCCGGCGTGGTCGCCCCGGGTGAATCGCTAGGGAACTTGCCTCTCCGGCGGACTGCCGGGCTTCTGGGAGGATCGCATGAAGAATCCGAAGCTTCGCACTGTGGTCGCGCTCGCCCTGTTCGCGGGCGCGCTGATGCTGGGGAGCTGCGCCAAGAAGGCCACGCAACAGCCTCCAACGCCCGCCACGCCGCCTCCCGCGCCCGCGGCGACTCCTCCTCCGGCTCCCACACCGCCGCCGACGCCGGCCCCGGCCCCGGTGCCGACGCCGACGCCGCCTCCTCCGCCTACCGCCAGCGTCTCCGATCTCCAGCCGGCGTTCTTCGACTACGACTCGGACGCCCTGCGTGACGATGCGCGCGCGGCGCTCGACAAGGACGCCAAGCTGCTGCGCGACAATGCCGGCTGGCACATCACGGTCGAGGGACACTGCGACGAGCGCGGTACGGTCGAGTACAACCAGGCGCTCGGCGAGCGTCGCGCCAACGCGGCTCGCGATTATCTGGTGCAGGCCGGCATCGATGCGTCGCGTTTCAAGGTGATCTCGTACGGCAAGGAGCGCCCGTTCGCTGAAGGACACGACGAGTCGGCGTGGTCCCAGAATCGTCGGGCGCAATTCGTCTCTCAGTGAGATTGAACGCGCTTTGGAATGCGGTCGTCACGCGGGGCCCGGCAGGACCGGGCGCCCGCGCGGCGGGCGCAGTGGCGGCGCTGCTCGCCGCCGGCGCGATCGCGATGAGCGGCTGCGTGCCGCCCTCGCTGATGACGCTGCGCGGTGACGTGGACAGTCTGCGCGTGGTGGTCGACACGCTGGTGGTGCGCGACTCGATCGCCTATCAGACGCTGCTCGACATCCACCGCGAGGTGAGCGAGCAGCACGATCTGTTGCTCAGCACGCGTGCCGCGACCGGCACCGACACTCAGCAGCAGCTCGATCAGATGAGCCGGCTGGAAGCGAGACTCGAGGACGTCATGGGCCGGTTTCAGCAGCCGTCGCAGCATGCGCCCGCCACTCCGGCCGCGGCCGATGCCGGCCAGCTGTACGACCAGGCCGCCCTGGATCTCACTCAGGGACGCTATTCAATGGCGCTGCAGGGCTTCCGAGAATTCGTGAAGCAGAACCCCGGCAGCGAGCTCGCCGATAACGCGCAATATGGGGTGGGCGAGTGTCTGTTCGCGCAATCGCAGTTCGACAGTGCGGCGGTCGAGTACGCCAGGGTGGAGACCCAGTGGCCGAAGGGTGACAAGGTGCCGGCGGCCCTCTACAAGCGCGCGCTGTGCGAGGACAAGCTCGGCAAGGACGCCGATTCCAGGAAGACGCTCGAGGACCTGGTCAAGCGCTTCCCGCTCTCCGGAGAGGCGCAGCTGGCGCGCGAGCGCCTGTCAACGGGCGGCCGCCACTGATCTCACCGAATGGTAGCGACCCGCCACGGACCGGGCGGAACACGGGGATCTAGCCGTCCGGGAGCGGCAGGGCTCGTCGCGCTCCTGCTCCTCGGCATTTCGCCGTGCGGCTCGCGGGCGGCCGATGACCCGGCGCCGGCGCCGGCCTGGATGGCGCCCGACACGACGCGCGTGACCGACGTTCCGGCGCTCGAAGGCCTTCCGATCCGCAACATCGAGATCACCTCGCGCAATATCTTCGATCCGCTTCCGACCGGCGCGCTGCGTCCGATCGGCCGCATGGCCAACAAGCTGCACGTGCGCACCCGGAAGCAGACGGTCCGCGATCAGCTCATCCTTCGCCCGGACGAGCGATGGACCACCGATCGCGGGCGGGAGGCCGCGCGCCAGCTGCGCATGCTGGGATTCCTCGAGCCCGATCACATCTCCGCGCGCCCGGTGGGCGACTCGGTCGAGGTCGCGGTCCAGACCCACGACTTCTGGACCACGCAACCCGAGTTCGACGTCCAGCAGGCTTCGGGCGGCCACTTCGGCTCACTGGCGTTCAGCGAGCGCAATTTGCTCGGGCTCGGCAAGTCGCTGACGCTCGCCTATCGCGAGGACCCGGTGGGAATCACGCGCGGCATCGCTCTTCACGATCCGGGCTTCGCGGGCACGCGGCTGCAGCTCGATTACGACGCCTCGCGCGGCACCAGCGGCGCCACCGATTTCTTCGGTGCCGCCGTGCCCTTCTATGCCGAGGACACGCGGCTGTCGTTCGGGGGGCTCGGGAACCGCGCCACCAGCCAGTCTCATCTCTTCGAGAACAACACCGAAGTCGCGGTCGTTCCCCAGCACCTCGAGGAGACCGAATGGTTCTTCGGGCGGGGGAGGCGCGACGACGGCAACATCCTCCGCTGGACGACCTCGTTCTACACGCTCGACCGGCGACTGGGCGCCACCCAGTACTCGCCATCCCAGCCGCCCCCGGCCGCCTTCATCGGCCCGGAGGAATCCCTGAGCCTGCGGCGCCTGGCGATTCAGGCGCGCTTCTGGAAGCCCGACTACGTGGAGCGCATTGGCATCGAGCGCATCGATCGGGTCGAGGACTACGATCTCGGCCCGTCACTGGCTGTCAAGGGCGGATACGCGCCGAAGGCGTTCGGCAGCACGGCCGACGAGGGCTATGCGCAGGGACAGCTCGATCTCGGGGCGCAGACGCGGTTCGGGTTCGGATTCCTGCGCTCGGCGCTGTCGACCCGCCTGCGGCGCGGGCCCCGCGAAATGCTGGCCACGCTCGAGGCGCGATGGATTCGGCAGCCCAGTCTCTCGCATTCGCTGGTGTTCGGGCTCACGGGAACCGGCGGCTACAACATGCCGCGTACCTTTCAGGTGACGATCGGCGGGTTGAACGGCCTGCGCGCCTATCCCGTGCACGCCGTGGCCGGCACCCAGGTGCTGCGCTGGAACGTCGAAGACCGCCTCACCCTGGTTCGCGACGTACTGCAGATGGCCTCGCTGGGCTCGGCGATCTTCTATGACGGCGCCAACGCTCGGGGTCCGGGCAGCGAAGGTGCGGGCTCCTTCCACGACGCCGGGTTCGGCCTGCGGATCGCGCCGCCCCGCTCGGCGCTGGGTCCGGTGTTTCGGGTCGATCTCGCCTGGCCCATCCACCCCACGCGCGACGGGAGGCGCCAGCCGGTGCTCTCGGTGGGCTCGAGCCAGGCGTTCTAGGCTCGCCCTCCTTGACCGCGGTCTGAGCCCTCCGTACCGTGCTTCGCGCCATGGACCCCACGCCTGATTCGCGCCTCGCGCCGGAGCGCCCGCGCTTCGGGACCTCGGGAATTCCGCGCTCCAGCGCTCGACCCGCCACCGAAGCCGGCATTCGTCGGGCCGCCGAGCTGGGCCTCACCTGCCTCGAGATGGCGTGGGGGAACGGGGTGCGAATGAAGCCCGAGACCGCCGATCGCATCGCCCGGGCCGCACGCGAGACCGGCCTTGAGCTGACCGCCCACGCTCCCTATTACCTCAATCTGTGCGGGGACCGCGACACCATCGACCGCAGCGTTCGGCGCCTGATCGAGACCGGCGTTCTGGCCGCGCGCTGCGGCGCGCGCAGCTTCTGCTTCCACCCGGGTTTTCTCGGCGGCCAGGATCCGCACCACGCACGGGTGCGGGTGTGGCGTGCTCTGCTCGAAGTCACCCGCGCCCTTCGCGAGCGCGGCGTGGCGATCGACGTGCGTCCCGAGCTGACCGGCAGGCCTTCACAGATCGGCTCGTTCGACGAGACGCTGATGTGGTGCGAGATGATTCCCGGAGTTCGACCCTGCATCGACTTCTCGCATCACTACGCCCGGCTGCAGGGCGAGCCCAATCGGTTCGACGACTTCGCCGACATGCTCGAAATCATCCGCCGCCGGCTGGGTCCCGAGGCGCTCGAATCCCTGCACGTGCACATCGCCGGCATCGAGTTCGGCCCCTCGGGGGAGCGGCGGCACGTGCCGCTGCGCGAGTCCGCATTCCGCTACGGCGAATTGTTGCGCGCGCTCAAGGCGCTGGGCGTCCGGGGCTGGGTGGTGTGCGAGAGTCCGGCGCTCGAGGACGACGCGGTGCACCTGCAGCAGAGCTGGGAGGCGGCCTGAGCGGCGCCGCGCCGCGCTCGCCGATTGCCCCGTGCCGCTGACGGCGATCACGCTCAATCTCGGCCCGCTCGACAACAACACCTTTCTGCTGGTGGACGATGCCACTCGCGTCGCGGCCGTGATCGACGTGGGCTTCGAGCCCGAGGCGGTGCTCGAGCGCATCGCGCGCGAGCGCGTGAAGCTCGAGCTGCTGCTGCTCACCCACGCGCACTACGATCACGCCTGCGGCATGCTCGCGGTGCAGCAGGTGCTGCCGTTGCCTTGCTGGCTCCATCCCGCGGATCGCCCGCTGCTCGCGCGGATCGCGGAGCAGGGCATCTTGTTCGGCCTGCCGCCCGCCGATCCGCCGGTCGACCTGCGCGACCTGGCCGACGGCCAGCGCCTCGCGATCGGCGAATCCGCCCTCGAGGTCATCCACACGCCGGGACACTCTCCGGGCGGAGTCTGCTTCCGGCACGGCGACGATCTGTGGGTGGGCGACACGCTCTTCGCGGGTTCGGTGGGACGCACCGATCTGCCCGGCGCTTCGTGGGAGCTGCTCGAGCGGACGATCCGGACCCGGCTGTTCACGCTCGGCGACCAGGTGCGCTGCTATCCAGGGCACGGGCCCGCCACCACGATCGGCATCGAACGCCGGACCAATCCCTTCGTGGGCGAGCGCGCGGTGCTGGGATGAGCCAGGCGACCGGCTGGCAGACTCACCTCGAGATCGACGCCAGCGTGTTCCTCGCCACCGGGGCGGTCGTGACCGGATCCGTGCGCATCGGCCCGCGCGCCAGCGTCTGGTTCCACACCGTGATTCGCGGCGATACCGACCGGATCGAGGTGGGCGAGGAGACCAACCTGCAGGACCTGAGCGTGGTCCACGTGGACGAGGGCCAACCGGCCCTGATCGGCTCGCGAGTGACGGTCGGGCACCGCGCGGTGGTGCACGGGTGCGTGATCGAGGACGAATGCCTGATCGGCATGGGTTCGATCGTGCTCTCCGGTGCCCATATCGGCACCGGCTCGCTGGTGGGGGCGGGCGCCCTGGTGCGCGAAGGCCAGCAGATCCCGCCCGGGAGCCTGGTGGTGGGAGCGCCGGCACGGGTGCTGGGACCGGTTCAGGAGTCGCATCGCGCCGCGATCCGCGACGGCAACCGTCACTACGTGGCGCTGTCGCGCGAGTATCTGGCGCGCGGATTCGGCCAGCCGATCCCGGCGGCGGATCACCCGCTCGGAGTGCGCGGGCTCCCGCCCGCGGCGATGAGTCACCTCGAATGGGGCCAGCGGCTGGCCGCGCTGGCCGAGGCGCCGGGCTGGGCGGCCTCGCTCCTCGAAGTGAGCGGCGAGGCGCGCTGGACGCGCCGGCCGGGCCCGGATCGCTGGAGCGCTCACGAGGTCGTCGCCCACCTGCTCGAATCCGACGCCCACGTGTTCGGACCCCGCCTCGAGCGCTTGCTGCGCGAAGAGCGTCCCGAGCTGCCCGAGGTGGATCTGATCGCGATCCGCGCCTCGGCCGGCACCCCGGGGCTCGCGCCCCGGGCGCAGATCGAGCGCTGGCGCGAGTCGCGGCGGACGGCGCTCGAACGGCTCGCGCCGCTCCGATCCACCGAATGGGCGCGACGCGGAATCCATTCGCGACGCGGTCCGTACTCGGTCGCCGACGCGGTGCGGTCGTGGGTCGAGCACGAGGCGTCGCACCGGCGGCAGATCGAGCGCGCGCTCGCGGCCTCGCGATGATCCACGTTCCCGGCCGTTTCGACGCCCCGGTTCCCCGGCTGATCGACGCCCTCGGGGCGCGCGGTCATTCGGTGGTCGAGTCGGAATCGCCGACCGGCGGGCCCGGGGCGACGCTGCTGCTCGCCCGACCGGTGGACTGGATGCGGCTCGGAGTGTGGTTCGGTTCGTGGCACGTCGCGCGCGGGGCACGGATCCTGGTGCTGAGCCGCATGGGGGTTCACCCCGACGCGCGAGCGGAAAGCCTTCGCGAGCTGTGGCGCCTCGAAGAGTACGCGCGCGTCAGCCTGATCCCGACCCTGGTCCTTCGCCTGGCGCCGCTGATCGGCGAGTCGAGCCCGTTCTGGAGCCGGCTGAAGTCGCGGCCGCGGCTCGGGCCTTTCGCGCGCTCGCTGGTGATGCCGGTGCTCGAGCGCGACGTAGTCGAAGTGATGCATCACGCGCTGTCGCAGAGCGGGACCTGGGAGGGCTGGTTCGACATCGCCGGGCCCGAAGCCCGGACGCTGGCCGAGTGGTCCGAGCTGGCCGGCGGGCCGCCGGCGGGTGTTCCGGCGGGCTCGGCGCCCGAGCCGGCGTGGGAGCCTCCGCTCGAGGAAGTGGCGGAGCAGCGGCTGGCCGAATCCGAACTCTGGCAGCGGCGGTTCGGGTTGCGCGCCGGCGACGTCGCCACGTGGGCCGAGCAGCAGGCCCGGTGACGCCGATGCGCACGCGCCGTGGAGCGCATGCCGCGCGCCGGCGGGGTGAGCGCGCCGCCGAATGCGTGGTGGTGACGGTGAGCGACACGCGCGGGAGCAGCACCGACGTGAGCGGGGCACGCGCGGAAGCGCTGCTGCGAGCGGCGGGGCATCGGGTAATGGAGCGCCGCTGGGTACGCGATCGAATCGCGCCGATCCGGCGTGAACTGCGCCGGGCGCTGGCCACCGGCGCCGACCTGGTGCTCCTGACCGGCGGCACCGGCGTCTCGCCCCGCGACGTGACTCCGCAGGCGGTCGAGCCGCTGCTCGACCTCGCGCTGCCGGGATTCGGCGAGCGCTTTCGCGATCGATCGTCCCGCCAGGTCGGGGCCGCAGCCTGGCTGTCGCGCGCCGGGGCCGGGGTGGCTCGCGGGCGGCTGGTGGCCTACCTTCCCGGCTCCCCGGCGGCCGTCGAGCTGGGACTTCGCGAGCTGCTCATTCCCGAGCTGACCCACGCCCTGCGACTGCTCGGACGACTCACCCCCGGAGACTGACGAGTGTCCATCAAGCCCGACCACTGGATCCGAAAGATGTGCCGGGAATACGGCATGATCGAGCCGTTCGAAGAGAAGCAGGTGCGCGAGGGCGTGGTGTCATACGGAATCTCTTCCTACGGATACGACATCCGCGTGGCCGACGAATTCAAGATCTTCACCAACGTCATGTCCACCGTGGTGGACCCCAAGCACGTGGATCCGGCCTCGATGGTGGACTTCCACGGGCCCATTTGCATCGTTCCGCCCAATTCGTTCGCGCTGGCGCGCACCATCGAGTACTTCCGGATTCCGAGAAATGTCCTGACCATCTGCGTCGGGAAGAGCACCTATGCCCGCTGCGGCATCATCACCAACGTGACGCCATTCGAACCGGAGTGGGAGGGTCACGTCACGCTCGAGATCAGCAACACCACGCCCCTGCCCGCCAAGATCTACGCCAACGAGGGGATCGCTCAGGTGCTGTTCTTCGAGAGCGACGAGCCCTGCGAGACCTCGTACCGCGACAAGGCCGGCAAGTATCAGCGGCAGCGCGGCATCACGCTGCCGCGTTTGTGAGCCGCGCGCTTGCGCCGGCGATAGCCGCTGGATATTCTGCCTTGGTCGGGGATTCGTGAGTCACGCGGAGGCGGAATGCTGAAAGAGCTGGCGACGGGGCTCGGCGTCACGTTCGAGAACCTGTTCCGAAAGCCGTTCACCGTCCAGTATCCGGACGAGCAGCTGCAGATGACCCCCCGCTTCCGCGGGCTCCACATCCTCACCCGCCACGAGGACGGTCTCGAGCGGTGCGTGGGCTGCGAGCTGTGCGCGGTGGCCTGCCCGGCCGACGCGATCTTCGTCAAGGCCGCGGAAAACGATCCGAACCGCCCGAGCTCCCACGGCGAGCGCTACGCCGAGCGGTACGAGATCAACATGCTGCGCTGCATTTTCTGTGGCATGTGCGAGGAGGCGTGTCCCGAGGACGCCATCTACCTCGAGAAGGACTTCGAGCTCTCCGACTACCGGCGCGACGCGTTCATCTATACGAAGGACGAGCTGCTGGTGGGCCGCGAAAAGTCGGGCTACCTGCCTCAGCGCTGAGCCCCGCCGGCGGCGCCTTCCGCCGGCAGCTGGCTCAGGAGCTTCTCGGCCAGCCGATCCCAGCTCCATCGTTCGAGCCCGAGCGGCGCCCGACTGCTGAGCCTCGCGCGCAGCTCCGGATCGCCGAGCACGCGACGCAGCGCGCGCGAGAGAAACCATGCGTGGCGCACGCGAACCATCAGGGCGTTGTCGCCATCACGCGCGAAATCGGTGGTGCCGCTCGGCGTGCAGACCACCGCCGCCCCGCAGGCCATGGCTTCGAGCGCGGTGTTGCACCAGCCGGCCTTCCGCTCGGCCGCCACGAACACGTGACAGGACTGGTAGAGCCGGACCAGCTGGTCCTGGCTCGGATTGATCACGAAGCGGGCGCTGCTCGGCAGCCGCGCGCCCTCACGCGGGTCCTGAGCGTTGCCGGGCCCGAGACTGTCGAACAGTACGGTCTCGAACTCGGGAACGCTGCGCCGCACCGCCTCGAGGGAGGCGAGGATCAGATCGGTGCCCTTCTTTTCGCGCGAGCGCCGGCCGTTCAGGAGCACGCGCAGCGGTCGATCGGCGCGCTGCTCGGGCGCGGGATGGAACTGTTCGAGCCGGATGCCGCCGATGCCGTCGAGCACCGGACGGCGAGCGCGCGCGGCGAGCGCGCGGCGGAGCGGGCCCGAATTCGCGGCCAGCAGCAACTCGCGGTCGCGGAGCGCCAGGGCGAGTCCCGGGTCGCGCTCGAGCACGCAGTAATAGAGGTGGCGGGCCGACTCGTGGCGGCGAAACGCATCGAAGGTGTGCGGGTCGGCCGAGATGGCGAGGTCCGAGCGCTGGTGGCGGGCCGCTTCGAGCTTGCGCACCTCGCCGGCGAATCCCAACCAGGCGGGCGGCTCGCCGCCGGGATGGAAGAGCATCACGGCGTGGCCACTCGCCGTCCAGCTGTTGCCGAGCTCGAGAAAGCGGCGGACGCCGCCGAATACGCCGACGTGGGGGAGAAACAGCGCGATCTTCACGCGCGGCACCTTAGCGGCTCGGCGAGGCGCGCCCAAGGGCTCCAGCGCCTGGCGCAGTTCGATTCGAAACGCCGGCCGTTCGCGAGCGAAACGCCGGCGTTGCGGACGTGAACGCGATCCGCGGCAACCGCCGACATCCGAATTGAATCCGGCTCCATAATCCACTGTCGCTGAAAGGGTTGGCCAGGCGATCCGAGGCTGGTACGAGGCCTGCTTTGAATGGGGGCCGGTGCATCCGTCATCCCGTCCGGCGATTCGAGCCGGGCGTCACATCATCAGGAGGAACTGCAATCATGACCACTCTCATGCGCTGGAGTCCGTTCTTCTCGGGTACCCGCAAGCTCGATCGTTGGGGCACCGACTTCGACCGGCTGTTCGACGGTCTCGTGTTCAGCCCGGGCGGCCAGGTCGCGCGCTTCTCGCCGGCCACCGACATCCAGGAGACTCCCGAGGCATTCATCGTGCGTCTGGATCTGCCGGGCGTCGCACAGGGCGACGTCAAGGTGAGTCTGCTCGGCGACGAGCTGACCATCAGCGGCGAGCGGAAGCAGGACGAGGCCCGCAAGGAAGGCAGGCTGGAGTATCGGGAGCGGGTGTTCGGCAGCTTCCAGCGCGGCTTCACCCTGAGTGCGCCGGTGCAGGCGGACCAGGTCAAGGCCACCTTCAAGGACGGAGTGCTCGAGGTTCACGTGCCCAAGGCCCCGCAGGCCCGGTCGCGTGAGATCGAGATTCAGGTCGGCTAAGCTCTCGGAACGAATTCGCGGCTCGCGCCGGCCGGAAGTCATCCGGCCAGGCGCGACCCCGCGTGAAAGGTGAAAGGAACATCATGGGCAAGGTCATCGGTATTGATTTGGGAACCACCAACTCGTGCGTCGCGGTGATGGAGGGTGGCGAGCCGAAGGTGATCGCCAACGCCGAAGGATTCCGCACCACGCCGTCGGTGGTGGCGTTCTCCAAGGCCGGCGAGCGCCTGGTGGGTCTGGTCGCACGCCGGCAGGCGGTGACCAATCCCAAGAACACCATTTATTCCATCAAGCGCTTCATGGGGCGCAAGTACGACGAAGTGACGGGCGAGATCAAGCTCGTTCCCTATGAAGTGACGCGTGGCCCGAACGGGGACGCCCGGGTGCGCGTGAGCGGTCAGGAGTACTCGCCGCCCGAGATCTCGGCGATGATCCTGCAGAAGATGAGGCAGACCGCCGAGGAGTATCTGGGCGAGAAGGTCACCGAGGCGGTGGTCACCGTTCCGGCCTACTTCAACGACAGCCAGCGCCAGGCCACCAAGGACGCCGGGCGCGTGGCCGGACTCGACGTGAAGCGCATCATCAACGAGCCGACCGCCGCGGCGCTCGCCTACGGTCTCGACAAGAAGAAGGACGAGAAGATCGCGGTCTTCGACCTGGGTGGCGGCACGTTCGACATCTCGATCCTCGAGATCGGCGACGGCGTGTTCGAGGTGCGTTCCACCAACGGCGACACGCACCTGGGTGGGGACGACTTCGATCAGAAGGTGATCGACTGGCTCGCCGCGGAGTTTCAGAAGCAGGAAGGCATCGATCTGCGCCGCGATCCGATGGCGCTCCAGCGGCTCAAGGAGGCGGCCGAGAAGGCCAAGTGCGAGTTGTCGGGAACGCTTCAGACCGACGTGAATCTGCCGTTCATCACCGCCGATCAGAACGGTCCCAAGCACATGAACATCACGCTCACTCGCGCCCGGCTCGAACAGATCGTGGCCGACCTGATCGAGCGCTGCCGTGGCCCGGTGATGCAGGCGCTGAAGGACGCCGGACTGCAGGCCTCGCAGATCGACGAGGTGGTGCTGGTCGGCGGCTCGACGCGCATGCCCAAGGTGCAGGAGCTGGTGAAGGAGATCTTCGGCAGGGAGCCGCACAAGGGCGTCAACCCCGACGAAGTGGTGGCGGTGGGCGCCGCCATTCAGGGGGCGGTGCTGGCGGGCGACGTGCGCGATGTCGTGCTGCTCGACGTGACGCCGCTGTCGCTCGGCATCGAGACCCTCGGCGGCGTGATGACGCCGCTCATCACGCGCAACACCACGATTCCGACTCGCAAGATGGAGGTGTTCTCGACGGCGTCCGACAGTCAGACGTCGGTCGAGGTGCACGTCCTCCAGGGCGAACGGCCGATGGCGCGCGACAACAAGACCATCGGGCGGTTCCACCTCGACGGCATTCCGCCGGCGCCGCGCGGAATCCCTCAGATCGAGGTGGCGTTCGACATCGATGCCAACGGCATCCTCCATGTCTCGGCGAAGGATCGGGCGTCGGGGAAGGAGCAGAGCATCCGCATCGAGGCCTCGAGCGGGCTGAACGAAGCCGACATCCAGAAGATGGTGCGCGACGCCGAGGAGCATGCCGGCGAGGACCGCAAGCGCAAAGAGGCGGTCGAGGCCCGCAACCGGGGCGACGCGCTGGTGTACGAGATCGAGAAGAACCTGAAGGAGCACGGCGAGAAGCTCGAGGCGGGCCTCAAGGGCCGCATCGAGGAGTCGCTCGGTCGCCTGCGGGAGGCGCTCAAGGGTGAAGACCCGGCGGCGATCACCTCGGCGAGCGAGTCGCTGCAGCAGGCATGGCACGAGGCGGCGGCGTCGCTCTACCAGACGGCCGGAGCGGGGGCGCAGTCACAGCCCGGTCCGAAGCCTGAGCCCGACACCGAGAAGAAGAGCGGTTCGGGGGCGGTCGACGCCGACTTCGAAGTGATGAACTAGTCTCGCCTCGGAAGGGATCGATCGGGCGGCGGAACGAGCACTCCGCCGCCCGTTTCGTCGTCGAGTCCGGCGCCGCGACTAGAGGCGAACGATCTTCGGCGAGCTCCGGCCCTTGAGCGCGTTCCGCGTGTCCACCACGGTGCGCGCGTATTTGAGCAACATGGGGTAGGAGACATTCGAGTGCGCGGTGGCCACCACCACGCAGTCGAATCGCCGCAGCTGCGTGGGAGTGAAGGGCGTGCTCTTCAGCCGCTTGCCGCCGAACTCGATCGAGGGCACGTAGGGGTCGTGGTACTCGATGCGCGCGCCGTGCTCCCGCAACTTCTCCATGATGTCGAGCGAGGGGCTCTCGCGGACGTCGTCGATGTCGGCCTTGTACGCGACCCCCAGCACCAGCACCCGAGAGCCATGCAGCGAGCGACCGCGCCGGTTCAAACCCTCGGTCACCAGGCTGACGACGTGCTCGGGCATCTGCCCGTTGACGTAGCCGGCCAGCTCGATGAATCGCGCCTCGAATCCGCTGGCGCGCGCCTTCCACGACAGATAGAAGGGGTCGATCGGGATGCAGTGACCGCCGAGACCCGGGCCGGGAAAGAACGGCATGAAGCCAAACGGCTTGGTGGCGGCGGCCTGGATCACTTCCCACACGTCGATCTTGAGTCGCGCGCACATCAGCGCCAGCTCGTTCACGAGCCCGATATTCACGCTGCGGAAGGTGTTCTCGAGCAGCTTGACCATCTCGGCGACCTGGGTGGAGGAAACCGGCACCACCTTTTCGAGGCGCTGCCGGTAGAGTGTGACCGCCACCCGCGAGCAGGCCGGCGTGACGCCGCCCACCACCTTCGGAATGTTGCGGGTATTGAAACGCGGGTTGCCGGGGTCCACGCGCTCGGGCGAGAAGCACAGGAAGAAGTCCCTGCCCACTTCGAGCCCGGTCTTGCGCAGCTCGGGCAGGATCAATTCGTCGGTAGTGCCGGGGTAGGTCGTGCTTTCGAGCACCACCAGCATGCCGCGATGAAGGTATTTCTTGACCTGCTCGGTGGCGGCCACGATGTAGGAGACATCCGGGTCCCGCTGCTTGGAAAGCGGCGTCGGCACGCAGATGTTGACCGTGTCGCAGCGCCTGAGCACGCTGAAGTCCGTGGTGGCGCGCAGCTTTCCCGAACGCACCAGCTCGCGGAGCTCGGCGGTCGGAACGTCCTGGATGTAGGAGTGTCCGCGTTGCAACTGTTTCACTCGCCGCTCATCGATGTCGATGCCGGTCACGGTAAAACCGGCCTGCGCCATCTCCACCGCCAGCGGCAGGCCGACGTAGCCGAGGCCGATGACCGCGAGGTGCGCTCGGCGGGACTCGATCCGCCGGATGAGCTGCTCGGCGGGACTGGAGCGGGACATTCGGGACTTCGCGGAGGCGCGACGAGACATGCGGCGCGCAAGCTAACAGACGCATGGACGTCGCGCAATTCACAGGAAGTTCCGATTTTTTTCTTGACCCGAGGTCACGCTCCCATCGAGACTCCGACCCCGGAGCGAGGCCTCCTGTTCATCCTGTGATACTGCGCCGGCGCGTCATGAAAGCGAAGTGGACGTGCCATCGTTTCGGGCTCGCTGAAGCGCTTCACGGACAGGACGGGGGCCTCCTCCCTCGTTCGAGCGCGCCTCCTCGATGTGCCATCATCGCGCGCCATGGCGACTCCTCCCGGCAGAATTCTCCGCGTTCGAGCCAACGGCCGGGTGTGCTTCGCGCGCTCGAGCGGCGAGGATCTCGAGCTGCTCGACGCCGAACCCTGGAACGACGGCCGCGCCACCGGCGAACGGCTGAAGCCGGGCGCATGGACGCTCCTGCCGCCCGCCGTGCCGACCAAGATCGTCTGCGTGGGACTCAACTATCGCGCGCACGTCGCCGAGAGCACCACCGTGATCCCCGGAGGCGGCGAGGTCCCCAGGGAGCCGCTGATCTTCCTCAAGCCGCCGAGTGCCGTGATCGCGAGCGGCGAGGCGATTCGCTATCCGCCGAGCGTCACGCGGCTCGATCCCGAGGCCGAGCTGGCCGTGGTGATCGCGCGGCGCGCCCGAGCGGTTTCCGAGCGTGACGCGCTCGATTTCGTCGCCGGATATACGTGCTTCAATGACGTCAGCGCGCGCAATCACCAGCGCGAGGACGGCCAATGGACAAGGGCCAAAGGCTTCGATACCTTCGCGCCTCTGGGCCCGTGGCTCGCGGTGGATCTGGGTCCCGAGGGGCTTCGCGTCGAGTGCCGCGTCAACGGCGAACGCCGCCAGCTGGGCAACACCTCGGACCTCATCTTTCCCATACCGATTCTGATCGCGCATATCTCGCGAATCATGACCCTGGAGCCGGGCGACGTGATCGCCACCGGGACGCCGGCCGGCGTCGCGCCGGTCGTTCCCGGAGACGTGATCGAGGTCGAAGTCGAGGGGATCGGGGTGCTCAGCAATCGAGTCGAGGCGGCAAGGTGACTTCTGAACGGGCGGATCTGGTGATCCGCAACGCGCGCGTGTGGTCCGAGGGCGCGCTGCGGCCCGGCGCCGACGCCGTCGCCGTCCGCGACGGGCGCGTTCGCGCACTCGGTCCTTCGCACGGGCTCGACGCCTGGATCGGGGAGGGCACGCGGGTCGTGGATGCGCGCGGCACCACACTCACCCCCGGGCTCACCGACGCCCACATCCATTTGCTCGAGTGGGCGCGCGCGCTCGACCAGATCCCGCTGCGCGACGCTCGATCGAGTGACGAAGTGGCGCGCCGGGTCGAGCGATTCGCCGCCGCCCGGCCAGGCGATGAGGCGCTGATCGGCCGGGGCTGGGACGAGAACGAGTGGCCGGTGCCGCCACGCCGCGATGCGCTCGATCGCGCCGCGCCGCGCCGACCGGTGCTGCTGCACAGCCACGATTTCCACGCGCTGTGGGTCAACGGCGAGGCCCTGCGCCGCGCCGGCATCACCCGTGCGACGCCCGACCCGGCCGGCGGCCGGATCGAGCGCGACTCCAACGGCGAACCGACCGGCGTGCTGCGCGAGCACGCGGTGCGTCTGGTCGCCGAGCTCCTGGCCTCCGAGGACGACGAGGCCGATCTGGAACGGCTCGGCCGCGCCTCGGCGCGGCTGCTGGCCTGGGGAGTCACCGGCGTCCATTCGTTCGAGGGCCCGCGCGCCCATCGGCTGGCCCGGCGGCTGACGGGCGGCGCGGGGAGTCGCGTGCGGGTGCTCATGCACCTCGCTCACGCGGGACTCGACGCGGCTGGCGAGCTGGGACTCGCCAGCGGACTCGGCGACGACTGGTTTCGCGTCGGCGCGATCAAGCTGTTCGCCGACGGCACGCTCGGCTCGCGCACCGCGGCGGTGTTCGAACCTTACGCGGGCAGCACGGATCGAGGCATGGAGCTGATCGGGCCGGCCGAGTTGCGCGAGCTGGTGGGGCGCGCCGCCTCGGCCGGGCTGGCGATCGCGATCCACGCGATCGGCGATCGTGCGGTGGCCCACGCGCTCGACGCGATCGAAGCCGCGGGAGAGAGGATTCGCAGGCCGCCGCTTCCGCCGCGCATCGAGCACGTGCAGCTGATTCGCGAGGCGGATGTGGCCCGCTTCGCGGCCCTGGGCGTGATCGCGAGTCTTCAGCCTTCGCACGCCGTGGCCGACCGGGAGCTGGTGGCGCGCGCCTGGCCGGATCGCACCGATCGGGCGTACCCGGCGCGCTCTCTGCTGTCGGCCGGCGCGCGGCTGGCGCTGGGTGCCGACGCGCCGGTCGAGCCACCCGATCCCTCGCTCGGGCTCCACGCCGCGGTGACGCGCCGCGCCCCCGGCGACCCGGGCGTACCCTGGCTCGCCGCGCAGACCCTCACACTCGATCAGGCGCTCACCGGATACACCGAGGGACCGGCCCGGGCCGCCGGCCAGTGGCCGCGGCTGGGAAGAATTGCGATCGGCTCACCGGCCGACCTGGTGGTGTGGGACGCCGACCTGCATGCCTTGCAGCGCGACGCGCTCGCCCTGGCGCGGCCGCGGCTGACGGTGCTCGAAGGCCAGGTCGTTCACGAGGCCACCGAACCGGCGCCGAAGCCCGCGGGCCGCGCCATCCAGGTGGCATCGTGAACTCGGGACGCGACCCGTCGTCGAATGACGGCGCGGCCGGAGTTCCGCCGCCGATCGCCTCGGCCGCCTACCACGAGCTGCCCGACGCGCAGCTGGTGGTGCGCACGCAGCGCGGCGATTCCCGCGCGTTCGACGAGCTGGTGAGGCGCTACCGCGACAAGGTCTACCGGCTGGCGTTCAAGATCCTTCGCCACGAAGAAGACGCGGCCGAGGCGCTCCAGGACGCATTTCTCTCGGCGTTTCGCGGGCTCAAGAACTTCAAGGCCGAGTCCACCTTCTCGACCTGGCTCTACCGCATCACCACCAATGCCGCGCTGATGAAGTACCGGAAGCGCCGCGAAGGCCATGTGTCGCTCGAGCAATCGCAGAGCCGGGACGACGACCTCCAGCCCATGGAGCTCGCCGACTGGTCGCAGATTCCCGAGGATCAGCTCGAGGACCGCGAGACGTGGGAGGTGCTGGTGCAGGCGGTGGACCAGCTGCCCGAGGATCTGAAGGTGGTGTTCTTCCGGCGCGACTGGCTCGAGGAATCGAATGCCGAGGTCGCCGACGCCCTGTCGCTGAGCGTCGCGGCGGTCAAGTCGCGGCTGCATCGCGCTCGAATCCAGCTGCGCGATCGTCTCAATCGCCACTTCGCGGGCAAGATCGCGCGACGCGCGAAAGAGCTCAGCCGGCGTTCCGAAGACGAATGAAGATGAACAGAGCGAGCGCGGCGCGGTAGACGAAGAACGCGCCGAACCCGGCGCGACTCAGCCAACGCAGGAGGCCACGGATGGCCAGCAGCCCCGTCACCGCCGAGAACAGCACTCCAATCGCCAGCGTCGAAGCGGGAATGGTGTGCGGCACGTGGCGCAGCTCGAGCAGCCCGGCGCCGAAGGTAATCGGCGTCGCGAGCAGGAACGAGAAGCGCGCCGATGAGACGCGGTCCATGCCCACCGCGCGTCCGGCGGTCATGGTGATCCCGGAGCGCGACACTCCCGGCACCAGCGCCAGCGCCTGCGCGAAGCCCACGCCGATGCTGGCAAGCCAGCCGGGCGATTCCTCGCGCCGGCCGGGCGGCGCGAAGCGATCCACCGCCCACAGCAGCGCGCCGAACACCAGCAGCATCACCGCCTGGATCGGAAGCGCTCGAAGCCGGGTCTCGGCGAGATCCTGCAGCAGGTATCCGGCCACCGCGCCCGGCACGCTGGCCGCCGCCAGCTTGGCGAGCAGATCGAAGGACTCCCGCTGGCGCGGCGTATTCCGCGCGAACAACCCGGTCACCAGCCGCCACCAGTCGCCGGCGAACGCCACCAGCAGCGCGAACAGAGTGCCCCAGTGAAGCGCCACGTCGAACGCCACGCCCGCGTACGGCCAGCCAAGCAGGGTGGGAACCACGTAGAGATGCGCGCTGCTCGAAACCGGAAGGAATTCGGTGAGGCCCTGCACCACACCGAGCACTGCCGCCTGAATCGGCGTCACCGGGGAAACCATGGCGCGGCACGCTAGCATGCGGTCCCGCACATGACAACGACCGGCAGCGAAGAAGCGCGGGTCGCGCGTAGCGCCGGCGTGGTCGGCGCGGCCACGCTGCTGTCGCGCGTGGCGGGTTTGATCCGTGATCAGGTGATGGCCTCGTTGTTCGGAGCCGGGTTCGCGACGGATGCATTCAACGTCGCGTTCCGTATCCCCAACCTGTTGCGCGATCTGTTCGCCGAGGGCGCGATGTCCTCGGCATTCGTGCCGACCTTCACCGAAGCGCACCTGAACCGCGGCGATCAGGCCTCCTGGGCGCTGGGCCGCCAGGTGATGGCGTGGCTGGCGGCGGTGCTCGGGACGATCTGCCTGCTGGCCGGCGTCTTCGCCACGCCGCTGGTGCGGCTGTTCGCGGGCGGGTTCGAGAAGATCCCGGGCAAGCTCGAGCTGACCGTGCTGCTCACCCGCGTGATGCTGCCGTTTCTCCCGATCGTCGCCCTGGCCGCGGTGGCGATGGGCATGTTGAACGCGCGCGGGCGCTTCGGAGTTCCGGCGTTCGCGCCCACGCTGCTCAACGTCGGCATGGTGCTGGGGGGGCTCGCCTGCATCCCGATCGCGACCGCGCTCGGGCAACCCGCCATCCTCGGCATGGCCGTGGGGGTGCTGATCGGCGGGGCGCTCCAGTTCGGCTGGCAGATTCCTTCGCTGCACGCGCTCGGCTTCCGGCTGCGCCCCGAGTGGCCGCGCCGCGACCCCGGGGTCCAACGGATGGCGTCGCTGATGGTGCCGGCAATGGTGGGCCTGTCGGCAACCCAGCTCAATCAGATGGTCAGCACCATCATCGCCACCCATCTCGAGCAGGGCAGCGTCTCGTGGCTCTACTATGCGTTCCGGTTGATGCAGCTGCCGATCGGGGTGTTCGGCGTCGCGCTCGCCACCGTGAGCATGACCGATCTGTCGCGCGCCGCGGTGCGTCAGGACATGCCGGGCCTGAAGCGCACGCTGTCGTCGACGGTTCGCCTGCTGTTCCTGCTGACGGTGCCGGCCGCGGTGTGGCTGGCGGTGATGGCCGAGCCGGTGATCGCGCTGCTGTTCGAACACGGCCGCTTCCACGCCCGCGACACGCTGCGTACCGCCGGCGCGCTCCGCATGTACTGCATCGGGCTGCCGGCCTTCGCCGCGGTCGGGGTGTTCACGCGCACCTTCTACGCTCTGGGCGAGACGCGGGTGCCGGTGCAGGCCAGCTTCGTCGCGGTCGCCATCAACCTCGGGCTCAACCTGCTCTTCATCGGCCCGTGGCGCGGGCTCGGGTTGGGCCACATGGGCCTCGCGCTCGCCACCTCGGTGACCTCGATCGGCAACCTCGTGCAGCTCGCGTTCTACCTGCGGAACCGGATCGGGCCGCTCGAAGGCCGGCGGATCCTCGGCACGCTGCTGCGCGTCGCGCTCGCTTCGCTCGGCATCGCGGCGCTGGCGGGCGGCATGCTCGTGCTGCTCGGCCGGCGCTGGCACCACGGTTGGACCGGCTCGGGGCTGACGGTCGCCGCCGGCGCCCTGATCCTGGTCGGGGCGGGTTACGCGTTCCTGCGCCTGCTCAAGGTCGAAGAGCTGGGAGCGCTGGCCGAGATTGGCGCCGCGTTGCGGCGGCGGATTGCGCCGCGCTGATCCCGGGGTTCAGGCCCTCGGGCGCGCGGCCTGATTCCAGAGCTGCGGAAACACCTGGAAGGCCCGCAGCCGCCCCGGCCGCCACAGGGTGCTGACCAGCTCGACGGCGAGCCAGATCGCGTACACGGCCACCATCTCCTCGCGCCAGTCCGGGCGCAGGAATTGCGCGACCCAGGCGGCGAGGAGACCGAGGGCCTCGTAGGCCTCGAAGGTGAAGTTGCAGAGGATCACGAGCCCGAGCGTCCCCTGGAGCAGCGTCAGCCACAGCTCGACGCGGTGCTCCTCGAGCGGCACCGACGAAGGAGCCCCCAGCGACAGCGAATAGACGATCGGGATCATCGCCGCCAGCACCGTCCATTGATTGATGTTGGAGCTGGCCATGTTCATCAGCGCCATGCCGCCCTTGCCGTGGGAGCGCGCCCAGTAGGTGGTGGTGACGAACTCCGGAAACTCGGAGAGGAAGGGGGCGACCCACTGCACGAACACGAACTGCGAAACGCCCAGCACCGTCGCCAGCGCCAGCGTGCTCTCGAGGAACGGATGCGCCACCAGGTAGAGGGCGCCGCCGCCGGCCAGGAACAGGGCGACGATCGTGACCGCGCGCAGCCGTGAAGGCAGCGACATCACGGCGCGCACCGGAGCCTCGGCGTCGTCCAGCGCCTCGCGTTCGCGCGACGGCAGGCGATTCAGGAACACGAGATACGATGCGTAGAGTCCGATCAAGACCGCCGCGTCCGCCAGTCCGATGGATCCGCGCGCGATGATCCAGACGAAATAGAGCAACGCCGGGGCGAGTCCGACCACTTCGGCCGCATGCTCCTCGTCGAGCCGGATCGGGTCCCAGAAGCGCTCGCCGTGGCTGCGCCGGGTGAACGCCGACACCAGCCAGATCGTCGGCCAGCCGAGCCCGGTCAACAGCCGCAGCGCGCCGGTGAAATTCGCGGTCATGAGCGGAATGTCGCGGTGCCAGGCAATCACCGCCTCGACGGCGAATTCCGGAAGCACTTGAACCCAGGCGAGCAGCGCCAGCGCCAGGCCCTGCGAGACGAAGAACTGGGCCGCCTCCGCGCCCCAGGCCACCACGAAGGCGCTGGCCAGGATCGAAGGAAAGGTCCACAACGCGTGCAGCGCCGAGCGTCGCACGTCATCGGGCATCAGGCCATTGGGATCCATGGCGGGCGGGCGATATTGTCGGAAGCGCGAGGAGAGCGTCAAGGATGCGGGCGATCCGGCGCCGAGTCGCGGCGCCCGGGGTGCCGGCGGGCGCGGTGGCGGCTGGCGAGCGCTTCGGGCTAGGCTCTGGCTGAGAATGCCCCGCGAGCACGCCGAGCGGGAATGACTGGCGGGGCAAAGCGCGAGGAGGAGACTGGCGGTGGCTCGGCTGTCGACGACTGGCAATGAAGCGCGGACGGTCATTCCCGTCCGGGCCCGTGCGGCATTCTCGAACAGAGCCTAAGATGCCGCCTCCGATGCTCCGTTGCCTCGAGGTTGCCCTTCGCCGGTCCGCTTTGCGCCCCTCGTGTCCGCCGTTGGCCGGATGAGCACGCGCACGCTCACCGTTCGCGCCCGGGTTCCGGCCTCGATCGAGCCGCCTTGGGACCGACTTTACGATCCGCTCGCGGATCAGATCGCGCGGGGCGGGGCGCTCGCGGTGCAACGATTCGCGACTCTGTGGTCCAACACCGGCGCGCTGCGCCAGCTGGCCGAACGCAAGCGCGGTCCGCTGCCGGCGGCGCTGGCGCGCGAGCTGCTCGAGCTGCATCGCCGTCTGGGTGCTTCCGGCGCCACCCTCGCCAATCTCGACCGGCTGGCGCGCGGAGAGGCCGTGGCGGCGATCGCCGGCCAGCAGCCCGCGCCACTCGGGGGTCCGCTGTACTCGCTGCACAAGACCGCGGCGACGCTGGGGCTCGCCATCGAAGTCGAGCGGCGCACGGGCGTTCCCTGCGTGCCGGTGTTCTGGATGCACGGCGAGGATTCCGATTTCGCCGAGATCCGCGGCGCCTCGCTCGCGGATTCCGGGCTGACCCTGCGCGAGCTGGCGCTGCCCGACGAGGCCCGCGTCGAGGGCGGGCTGGTGGGTCACATCGGGCTCGATTCGCTCCGCGCGCTCGAGACCGAGGCGATGAGGGTGTGGGCGGGGCTGCCGCACGTCGCCGAGACCGGAGGGCTGCTGGCCGCGGCCCGTCAGGGCGCTCGCGACTTCGGCGAGGCACACGGCGCGCTGATGCTGCAGTTGTTCGCCGGCGACGGCCTGGTGGTGGTGGACCCGCGCCTGGCTGCGTTCCGCGAGGCGGCGCGCCCGGTGATCGATCGCTATCTCGCGCGAGCCGACACGATCGGCGCACGCGTGCGCGCGGCCGGCGACGAGCTCGAACGCCGTGGCGCTCATCGCGCGCTCGCCGACAGCGCCCTCGATTCGTTCGTATTCGCGATCGAGAACGGCGTGCGCCGGAAGTGCGACCTGAACGAGGCGCTCGCGGATTCCAGCCGGCACCGGATGACTCTGAGTCCAAGTGTCGCCCTGAGGCCCGAGGTGCAAGACGCCGTGCTGCCGACGGTGGCGATGGCGTGTGGACCGGGCGAGCTCGCCTATCTGGCGCAGCTCCGCGAGGCCTTCGAGGCGCTCGAGGTGGTCCCGGCCTGTCCGGTGCCGCGGCTGTCGGCGACCTGGATGCCGCCGGCCGCGATCGAGCTGCTCGAGCAGGCGGGCGCCGATCCGTTCGCGGTGGTGGCGGACGCGGACGGTGTGCTGCGCGGGTTCGCCGAGCGCGAGGTGCCGGCGGGCCCGCGAGCGGCGCTCGAGCGTGCCCACCGCGCCACCCTCGAGGGGCTCGCCGAATTCGCCGACGCCGCGCGTTCGCTGGATCCCAGTTTGCCGCAGATGGTGGAATCGGCGCGCGGCAAGGTCGACTTCCAGTTCCAGCGGCTGCTCGAGGGGCTGACCGGCAAGGTGCGCCACAAGCTCGAGCGCCAGCATCCCGAATGGCTGCGCCTTCGCTACTACCTGTTGCCCGGCGACAAGCTTCAGGAGCGCCGCCTCGCCTCGCTGGAGGTGGTCGCGTATCGCGGGCGCGCGGTGGCCGACGAGTTGAAGGAGCTGGCCGCCGAGCACGCGCGCCGGCTCGCCGAAGGCGTGCTCGAGCACGCCGTGCTGGAGCTGTGATGGCGCTCGACGCGCTGTTCTTCGGCGCCCATCCCGACGACGTCGAGCTGACCTCCGCCGGGTTGGCGGCGCGGCTGGCCGCCCATGGCCACGCGGTCGGCATCGTGGACCTGACGCGGGGCGAGGCCGCGAGCCGCGGCACCGTCGAAGAGCGCGCGGTCGAGGCGCGCAACGCCGCGCGGGTGCTGGGGGTCACCGTTCGCGAGAATCTCGAGCTGCCCGACACCGGGCTCGATCGCCACTTGCGCGCCCAGCTCATCGAAGTCGTGACCGCGCTGCGCACCCATCGCCCGCGACTGGTGGTGGCGCCTTCCGCCGATGACGCGCATCCCGATCACGTCGAGGCCTCGCATCTCGTGGCGCGCGCCTGCTACCTGTCGGGTCTGGTCCGTTTCGCGGCGCCCGGCGAGCGCCATCGGCCATCGCGCCTGCTGTTCGCGTTGTATCGGAGCAGCGTGCGGCCGCATCTCATCGTCGATGTCAGCGAAGTCTGGGAGAAGCGCATGCGGGCGCTGAGGGAGCACCGGAGCCAGCTCGACCCCGACCGCGGGCCGACCACCTACCTGACGCAGCCCGGCTTCCTCGACGAGATCGAGGCGCGCGCTCGCGTGATGGGCGCGGCGATCGGCGCGCGCCACGGCGAAGGCTACCGCACGCGCGCCCCGCTCGGGGTTCACGACGCGCGCTTGTTGATCGGGGCGGGGGACGAGTCATGAGCGCGGGACGGCGGGTCACGCGATCGCGCGCGGCCGGTGCCGATGCGAGTCCGCGCCGACGCGGCAAGCCCGCGCCGCGCCTCGCCGGCGCGGTGCATCCGAAGCTGCGCATCGGCATCGTCTGCTATTCGCACTTCGGTGGAAGCGGCGTGGTGGCGACCGAGCTGGGCATGGCGCTGGC
Source organism: Candidatus Sulfotelmatobacter sp. (assembly GCA_035498555.1). Classification (NCBI taxonomy): domain Bacteria; kingdom Pseudomonadati; phylum Acidobacteriota; class Terriglobia; order Terriglobales; family Candidatus Korobacteraceae; genus Candidatus Sulfotelmatobacter; species Candidatus Sulfotelmatobacter sp. The sequence goes on along the minus strand of DATKAB010000060.1, from coordinate 25,126 downwards.
GCGCCGCGGCTGCGAGATCCACTTCATCGCGCATCGACTGCCGTTCCGACTGCGCGCCTTCGAATCCAACGTGTTCTTCCACGAGGCGATGCCGGCCGAGTACCCGGTGTTCGATCAGACTCCGGCCAATCTCGCGCTCACCACCAAGATCGTGGAGGTGGCCGAGCACTACAAGCTCGACCTGATCCATGTCCACTACGCGATGCCGTTCGCTACCAGCGCCTATCTGGCGCGCCAGCTGCTGCTGCCGAAGCAGCTCGGGGTGATGACCACGCTGCACGGCACCGACATCACGGTGGTGGGCGTGGAGCCAGCCTACTTCCGGGTCACCCAGTTCAGCATCCAGAACAGTGATCGGGTGACGGCGGTGAGCCGCTTCCTCAAGGACCGGGCCGAGGAGACCTTCGGGATCACGCGGCCGATCGAAGTGATCTACAACTTCGTGGATCCGGCGGTGTTCGCGCCGCGCCGCCGCTCGGGGCTGCGGCTGGCGCCACCCGAGTCGCGGGTGCTGATGCACGTCTCGAACTTCCGTCCGGTCAAGAACATCCCGCAGGTGATTCACATCTTCGCCGAGGTGCGCCGGCGGATTCCTTCCAAGCTCGTGATGGTCGGAGACGGGCCGGAAAAGGCCGGTGCGGAGCAGCTGGCGCGAGAGCTGCGGGTGGAGCGCGACGTCCTGTTTCTCGGAAATCAGGATTGCATGGAGGAACTCCTTCCGCTTGCCGATGTCTTTCTCCTACCGAGTTCCTCCGAGAGCTTCGGGCTGGTGGCGCTCGAGGCGATGAGTGCGGAGGTGCCGGTGGTGGCGTCCAACGCGGGCGGGCTGCCCGAGGTGATCGACCACGGCGTCACCGGGTATCTCCACGACTCGGGCCACACCGCGGGGTTCGTCAGCTCGGTGCTGCGCCTGCTGGAGAACGCGTCGCTGCGGCGCCAGATGGGCCGCGCCGGTAGACGGGTGGCGCGGGAGCGTTTCAACATCGACGAGATGGTGGGTCGGTACATCCAGGTCTACGAGTCGTTCCGCTGACGATGCTGGGCAGGAAACGCCGGCTGGTGCTGCTCGCGGAAGGTCACTTCGCGCCGGGAGAGGCGAAGACCGCGGTCGGCGTGCTGCGCTACCGGCCAGAGGAGGTCGTGGCCGTGCTCGACTCGACGCACGCGGGGCGCACCGCCGCGGATTGCGTGGGGGTGGGCGGCGGAGTGCCGGTGCTCGCCGAACTCGACGCGGCCGCGGCGCGCGGCGCGGATTCGATCCTGATCGGGATCGCTCCGCAGGGGGGCGAGCTTCCACCCGCCTGGCGCGCGCTGGTGAACGACGCGCTGTCGCGTCGCTGGGACGTGCTGTCGGGACTGCATGCGTTTCTCGGAGACGATCCCGAATTCCGCGAGCGCGCGCGGGCGAGCGGCGCCGCCATCCACGACGTACGCCGCCCGCCCGCCGGAAAGCCGGTGGCGGCGGCGCGCGCGGCCGGCCTCGACGCGCTGGTCGCGCTCACCGTCGGCAGCGATTGCAACGTCGGCAAGATGACCGCGGCGCTCGAGATCCGCGCCGCGCTCGAGGCTCGAGGCGTGCGCGCGGCGTTCGTCGCCACCGGCCAGACCGGAATCTTCGTCGCCGACCAGGGCGCCGCGATCGACGCGATCCCCGCCGACTTCGTGGCCGGGACGGTCGAGAAGCTGGTGCTCGAAGCGGCGCGCGACGCCGACATCGTGCTGGTCGAGGGCCAGGGCGCGCTCCACCACCCCGGCTACTCGGGGGTGACTCTGAGTCTGCTCCACGGCGCTTGCCCATCGGCGTTGATTCTCTGCCATCAATCCGACCACGCGCTGATCCACTACGGCCGGCCCGGGGATGCGCCTCGCCCGGTGGCGTCGCTTCCGGCGTTGGTGCGCGTGTACGAAAGCGCCGCCGCCTGGGTTCACCCGGCGCGCGCACTCGGCGTGGCGCTCCATACCGCCGCGCTCGCCGAGCCGGCGGCGCGCGCCGCGTGCGCGGCGGCGGCGGCCGAGACCGGGCTGCCGGCGACGGATCCGGTGCGCTTTGGTGCCGAGGCGCTGGCCCAGGCGTTGATCGCGGCCCTCGAGTCGAGGAGGCGACGTGCGACTTCGGCATGAGCCGCTGGACGTCCAGACCACCTTCGAGTTCCGCATCGCGGTGGGCGCTCGCACTCACCATGACAACACGCTGGTGCGGATCGAGCACGACGGGATCGAAGGCATCGGCGAGGCCTCTCCGTCCCACTACTACGGCGAGACTCGCGAGCTGGTCACGGCTGCGCTCGAAGCATGGGCGCCGCATCTCGGCGAGGATCCGTTCGCGCTCGAAGCGATCGAGCGGCGGCTGGCGGGTGTGCTGCGCGGCAACGCCGCGGCGCACGCGGCGATCGACATGGCCCTGCACGACTGGATCGGGAAGAAGCTCGGCCTGCCCGTCTGGCGGCTGCTCGGCCTTGACGCCCGCACCACGCCGGTGTCGTGCGTCACGCTCGGCATGGCGAGCCCCGATGAGATGGAGAAGAAGCTCGAGACCGTGCTGGATTTCCCGCGCATCAAGGTGAAGCTCGGCGGGCTCGGCGACGTCGACAATCTCAAGCGGATCCGCGCGCGCTATCAGGGCGTGCTGCAAGTGGACGCCAACACCGCGTGGAGTCCGGCCGAGGCGGTGCGCGTGCTCCGCCAGATCGAGCCGCTCGGCATCGAGCTGGTCGAGCAGCCCGTCCCGCGCGAGGATCTCGACGGCCTGCGCTGGGTGCGCGAGCGCTCGGGTATCCCGGTGTTCGCCGACGAGAGCTGCCACACCCTGCTCGATCTGGGGCTGCTGCACGGTCGGGCCGACGGCGTCAACCTCAAGATCATGAAGACCGGCGGGATTCGCGAGATGTTGCGCATGATCCACGCGGCGCGCGCGCTGGGACTCAAGATCCTGCTGGGTTCGATGGTCGAGACCAGCCTGGCGCTCTCGGCGGCCGCGCAGGTCGCGCCGCTCGCCGACTACCTCGATCTCGACGGCCACTGGCTGCTTCGCCACGATCCATTCCGCGGCGCGCCGCGCGAGCTGGGTCGCATCGTGCTGAGCGATCGGCCCGGACTCGGCGTCGAACCCGCCCGAGCGGGCGCATGAGCCTCAAGCTGCGCCTGTACGTCAGCGTGGTGGCGATCGCCGCCGGACTGCTGTTGATCCTGTGCGTGCCCGAGCGGCTCGAGGAGCGGTGGCCGCACTACGTGGCCTGGGCCGTGATCTCGGTGCTGTCTGAAACCATGTGGCTCGCCACGATCTCGAAGAGCGGCACCGTCAGCATGGCTTCGACCGCCAACCTCACCACCGCCGCGCTGTGGGGCCAGGCGCCGGCGATGTGGATCGCCGCGATCAGCACCCTGTTCGCCGTGGTATTCGTGCAGCGAAAGCCGTTCGTGCGCGCGATCTTCAACGCCGGTCAGATCACCATCACCATGTGGTTCGCGAGCGCGGTGTTCGGGTGGTTGGGTGGGATGCGTACCGGCATCGAAGGCCAGCAGCTCCAGTTGGGAACCGAGGCGCTGGCGTTTCGCCTCGCGCCCGCGTTCGCCGGGTTGTTCGTGGCCTACCTGCTGGTCAATCGCGCGCTGGTGGGTGTCGCGGTGGCATGGTCGAGCGAGCGTCCCTACCTGCGGACGCTGCGCGAGGACTGGTTCTACCCCGAGCGCCTGCTCGAAGATGCAGCGGCGTTCCTCTTGAGCCCCCTGATGGTGATCTCGTACGAGGCGATCCGCTACATCGGCGTCGTGCTGTTCTACGTGCCGCTGCAGATGCTCCACGAGTCGGCGCGCCGGCACCTCGAGCTGCGCTCCACGCAACAGCAGCTGATCCACACCGAGCGCATGGCCGCGAAGGGCGAAATGGCGGCCGAGATCGGACACGAGCTGCGCAACCAGCTGGTCGCGATCAGCGGGCGCGCCCAGATGCTGGCGCGCGACGCCGAGCGCCAGAGGTTCGACGACGTCGCCCGCAATGCCCAGATCATTCTCGAGCAGTCCAAGCGTATGGAGGGTCTGTCCAAAGGGCTGATGGATTTCTCGGCGGCCGAGCTCCACATCGAGCGCGTCGAGGTGAACGCGCTGGTGCAGCGCTCGATCGAGTTCGTTCGCGCCCAGAATCGCTTCGACGGGGTGGAGTGGGACATCCGGCTCAGCGAGCCGTCGCCCGAGCTGCGCGCCGATCCCGGCCAGCTCCAGCAGGTGCTGCTCAACCTGTTCATGAACGCCGCCGACGCCATGAAGGAGAAGACCATCGGCGACAGGATCATCGCCGTCACCAGCTCGTGGGACGAACGCACGCGCCAGGTGAAGCTGGTGGTCACCGATACCGGCAGCGGCATCGCGCCCTCCAATCTGGCCCGCATCTTCGAACCCCACTTCACCACCAAGGCCGAGGGCCATGGGTTCGGGCTCTCGACCTCGTATCGCATCATTACCAATCACGGCGGGCGCATCGTGGCCACCAGCCCGCCCGGTCAGGGCGCGTGCTTCACGGTGACCCTTCCGCAGAGCCGGGCCGGGGGCCTCGGCTGACCTCGGCGCTCCCGCTCCATGACGCGCTGGTGGTGCGCGTGGACTTCGGCAGCTGCGTGGTGCTCGACCCCGATGGCGAGCTGATCGAGGCCACGGTGCGCGGGCGGGTGATGGGGCCCAAGAAGGCGCTCGGCAACACCGTGGTGGTCGGGGATCGAGTCTGGATCGAGGAAGAAGCTGGCCGGCGGGTGGTGGAGAACGTGGCGCCGCGCCGGAACCAGTTCTCCCGCCGCGCCGCGGGCAATGAGCCGGCCGAACAAGTGCTGGCCGCCAATCTTGATCAGGTGGTGCTGGTGGCCTCGCTGGCGCATCCGGAGTTCAAGGCCGGCCTCGCCGATCGCGTGCTGGCGCAGGCCGAGCATTCGGGGATCCCGGCACGCGTCGCCCTCAACAAGGCGGACCTCGCCGAAGCCGGCGTCGCCGAAGACGTCGCGGTGGCCTACCGCGCCGCCGGCTATCCGGTGCACGTGCTGTGCGCGAGATCCGGTGAGGGCGTGGAGGAGCTCCGCCACTCGTGTCAGTCGAGGCGCAGCCTGATGGTCGGGCATTCCGGAGTGGGGAAGAGCACGCTCCTGAATGCGCTCGCGCCCGGCATCGACCTGATCGAGGGGCGCGTCAATCCCAAGACCGGCAAGGGGCGCCACACCACGACCGCCGCCTGGCTGTTGCGCCCCGCGCCCGATCTCGAATTGATCGACACCCCGGGAGTGCGCGCATTCGGCCTGTGGGGAATCGGCCCACGCGAACTCGAGCAGGCCTACGCCGAATTCCGTCCCTTCCTCGGCGCCTGCCGGTTCTCGGACTGCTCGCACCTGCGCGAGCCGGGCTGTGCCCTGCGCGCCGCAGTCGAGTCGGGAGGCATTTCGAGGCGGCGCTTCGAGTCTTACTTGAAGCTGCGCGACGAGCTGGAGCAGGAGCAGAGCCCGCAGCGGGGGCGCGAGGCGCGCGGCGAGAGGTGAGACCGGCGGCAATCCGGTCGAGTATCCTGTCCCGGCCATGAGTTCCGCTCCCACAGCCTTCCAGCGGCACCTGCTCTCGCTCGACTGTTCGCAGTGCGGCGCAAGCCTCGACCTCTCCAGGCCGCGCAGCGTCTGCACCTCGTGCGGGCGCCCGCTGGTGGCCCGCTACGACCTCACCCAGATCGGGCGCGAAGTGCGGCGTGAGGACCTCGGCCGATTCGGGTCGGATCTGTGGCGCTACCGCATGGTGCTCCCGTTCGCCCCGGAGTTCGCCGCCGTCCGGCTGGGGGAGGGCGGCACGCCGCTACTGCCTCTGCCGGGACTCGCGCGCGAGCTGGGAGTCCGCGAGCTGTGGCTCAAGGAGGAATCGCCCAACCCGACCCACTCCTTCAAGGCGCGCGGGCTCGCGCTCGCGGTCAACGGCGCCCTGGCCTTCGGGCTCAAGGGAATCGCGCTGCCCTCGGCCGGGAATGCCGGAAGCGCCGCAGCCGCCTACGCTGCGGCGGCCGGCCTCAAGTGCCGCATCACCATTCCGACCGACACTCCCGAGGCGTTCCTGATCGAGCAGACCGCCTATGGCGCCGAAGTCCGGCTCGTGCCTGGCACCATCTCCGACGCCGGGCGCGCGCTCGCCGAGTGGGCGCCGGCCAGCGAGTGGTGGAACGTGGCGACCTTCAAGGAGCCGTTCCGACTCGAGGGAAAGAAGACGCTCGGCTACGAGATCGCCGAGCAAACCGGGTGGAAGCCTCCGGAAGTCATCTTCTATCCCACCGGCGGTGGCACCGGGCTGGTCGGGATGTGGAAGGCCTTTGCCGAGCTGAAGGAACTGGGCTGGATGTCCGCGCCTGCGCCGCGGCTGATCGCGGTGCAGGTCCAGGGTTGCGCGCCGATCGTGCGAGCGTTCGAAGCGGGCGCCTCCACCGCGCGGCCGTGGGAGAACGCGGCGACGGTGGCGAGCGGGCTGCGGGTTCCCGCGCCGTTCGCGGACACCATGATTCTCGCTGCGGTGCGCGACAGCCGGGGCACCGCGGTGGCGGTGAGCGAGGAGGAGATGCTGGACGGGATGCTCGAGCTGGCGGGCGAGGAGGCCTGCTTTGCCTGTCCCGAAGGAGGCGCTACGCTGGCGGCGTTGAAGCGCTTGCGCGCGAGCGGTGAAGTGAAGAGCGAGGAACGGGTGGTGATCTACAACACCGGCAGCGGGCTCAAGTATCTCGACGCCTGGAAGCAGGCGCTGGCGCGCCGCGCCGAGGTGGCGCGATGAAGCTGCGCGCGCTCGCGCTGGTTGCATTGCTCGCATTCGCGGGCCCGGCGCTCACGAGCCCGGCGTTCGCCAGGACGATGCACCACGGCGCGGCCGCGGCGAAGCCCGCGGCGGTCCCTCCCGACACCGGTTCGATCACGCCCGCGCCGGAGACCCGGCCGCGCGTGCTGGTGGTGGACATCAACGGCGCAATCTCGCCGATCACCTCCGAGACGCTCGCCTCGGCGATCGATCGCGCCGAGCGCGAGAAGTATCGCGCGCTGGTGGTCGAGATCGACACCCCGGGCGGCCTGGTGTCGAGCATGCGCGAGATGGTGAAGAAGATGCTGGCCTCCCAGGTGCCCATCCTCACCTGGGTGGCGCCCGGCGGATCGCGCGCGGCCTCGGCCGGGGTCTTCATCACCATGGCCGGCGACGTCGCCGCGATGGCGCCCGGCACCAACATCGGCGCGGCGACCCCGATCGGCATGCAGGGCGCCATGGACTCGACGCTCGCCCACAAGGCCACCAACGACGCCGCCGCCTTCGCGCGCACCGTGGCGGCGCAGCGTGGGCGCAACGCGGTGTGGGCCGAGCGCGCGGTGCGCGAGGCGGTTTCGGTGAGCGAGGACGAGGCGATCCAGCTCCATGTCGTGGACCTGATCGCGAGCACGCTCCCCGAGCTGCTGGCCAAGGCCGACGGCCGCACCTGGCGCCGCGGCAGCGCCACCCACCGCCTCGAGGTGAAGGGGCTCGAATCGGATCGCATCGAGCCCGGCTTCCGCCAGCGGCTGCTGGGATTGCTCGACGACCCGAACGTCGCCTACATCATGCTGATGCTCGGCTTCTACGGGCTGATCTTCGAGCTGCAGAATCCCGGCGCCATCCTGCCCGGCGTGGTGGGAGGGATCTGCCTGATCCTGGCGTTCCTGTCGCTGTCGACGCTCCCGATCAACGCCGCCGGCATCGCGTTGATCGTGCTCGGCATCGTGTTCTTCATCGCCGAGATCAAGGTGACGAGTCACGGACTACTCGCCGCCGGCGGCGTGGTTTCCATGCTGCTCGGCTCGCTGATCCTGTTCCAGGGGGGCCCCAGGATCTCGTGGTCGGTGGTGATCGGCGTGACCATTGCCTCGGCCTGCTTCTTCCTGCTCGTGGTGGGAGCGGGGATTCGCGCACAGCGGCGTCCGGCCGCCACCGGCGCGCGGGGAATGGTGGGGACGCGCGGTCGAGTGCTCGAGCGGCTGGCGCCGCGCGGTCGGGTCGAGATCCATGGTGAGCTGTGGAATGCTGAGTCCGACGTTCCCGTGGAAGCGGGGAGTGACGTGGTGGTGACGGAAGTGAGACAACTCACGCTGCGGGTCCGCCCCGCGAGCCAGGAGGCGAGAGGATGACCCCGATTCTGGGACTGTTGCTGTTCCTGATCTTCTTGGTGCTGGTGATCCTTGCCAACGCCATTCGAGTGGTACGCGAGTACGAGCGGCTGGTCGTGTTCCGGCTCGGCCGGCTGTCGGGCGAGCGCGGACCCGGGCTGGTGCTGCTGTTTCCCATCATCGATCGGGCGGTCAAGGTCGGATTGCGCACCGTCACCATGGACGTGCCGCCCCAGGACATCATCACCAAGGACAACGTCACGGTGAAGGTGAACGCGGTGATCTACTTCCGCGTCATCGATTCCAAACAGGCGGTGGTTCAGGTCGAAAACTATCTCTACGCCACCTCGCAGATCGCGCAGACGACGCTGCGCTCGATCCTCGGCCAGGCCGAGCTCGACGAGCTGCTCTCCGAGCGCGAAAAGCAGAATCAGGCGCTGCAGCAGGTGATCGACCGGCAGACCGAGCCGTGGGGCGTCAAGGTGACCACGGTCGAAGTGAAGAACGTGGATCTGCCCCAGGAGATGCAGCGCGCGATCGCGCGCCAGGCCGAGGCCGAGCGCGAGCGGCGCGCCAAGGTGATCAACGCCGAGGGCGAGTATCAGGCCGCGGCGCGGCTGGCCGAAGCGGCGCAGGTCATCGCGCGCGAGCCGGCGGCCCTCCAGCTGCGCTACCTGCAGACGCTCGCCGAGATCGCCACCGAGAACAATTCCACCACCATCTTCCCGGTGCCGATCGACATGCTCAAGGTGTGGATGGGCTCGATGGAGAAGAAGGCGAGCTGAGCGCTCCGCGGCCGGACGGAAGCGTGAAATGATCGGGACCGCGCCGGGCGAGCCACCGCTCCGGCGCGTTCTCATGACCGGCGCCAGCGGCCTCATCGGCCGCGCGCTCGCCCGCGAGCTGGCGGCGCGCGGGTGGACGGTGGTGGCGCTCGGCCGCGGCGCTGGACCCGGGCCCCGCTGGGATCCCGCTCGCGGCCGGCTCGAGCGCGCCGACCTCGAAGGCCACGAGGCGGTCATTCATCTGGCCGGCGCCAGCATCGCCGGCCGCTTCACGAATCGCCGCCGGCGCGAAATTCGCGAGAGTCGGGTGCTCGGCACTCGGCTCCTGTGCGAGGCTCTCGCCGGCGCGCAGTCGCCGCCCCGGGCCCTGATCTCGGCGTCCGCGATCGGCTACTACGGTGATCGCGGCGAGGAGCCGCTCGACGAGTCGAGTGCGAGAGGCGCGGGCTTTCTCGCCGAGGTCGCCGAAGATTGGGAGCGGGCGAGCGCGCCGGCGGCCGAAGCCGGCGTTCGCGTGGTGCGGATGCGCCAGGGCCTGGTGCTCGCGCGCGAGGGTGGTGCGCTTCCGCCGATGCTGCGGCTCACGCGATCCGGTCTCGGTGGCCCGCTCGGCAGCGGCCGGCAGTGGTGGAGCTGGATCGCGCTCGACGATCTGGTCTCGGCGTTTGCTTGGGCGCTCGAACGTGAAGAGCTGAGCGGGCCCATCAACGCCGTCGCGCCCGAACCCGTGCGGCAGGTCGAGTTCGCGCGCTCGCTGGCTCGCGCGCTCCGGCGGCCGGCGTGGCTCCCGGCGCCGGCGTTCGCGCTCCGGCTTGCGCTCGGGAGCGGCATGGCCAACTCGCTCCTGCTCTCGAGCGCCCGGGTGCACCCGGCTCGCCTGATCGGCAGCGGCTTCGCCTGGCGGCATGCTTCGCTCGAGGGGGCGCTCGCGGCGATTCTCGGACCGGCTTCCGTATTGACTCCGGCTTCCGGGCACCGCTAGTCTCGCGCGCGATGAAACACGCTCGATGGCTGGCGGGACTTGCCTCCACGGCCGCCCTGGCGCTTTGGGGTTGCTCGGCGAGCGAGCCTGCGCATCCCGCCCCGCCTCCGGCGCCGCCGGCTTCGAGCTATGGCGATCGGCTCGGGCCCGGCGCAATCGTCAGCGGGGCGTCCGATTCCGTGGGCTCGCTCCCCGGATCGGCCGAGGCGCTCTACCGGTATCGCTTCCGCCAGACCCAGCCGGGGAGCAGCAACTTCACCTACTACGATCGCGAGACCTCGTGGTCGATGAAGCCGACACCCGACGCGATTCACTTCCAGCTCGAGAACAAGCTCGATCGCCCGATCACCATCGACTGGGAGAAGTCGAGCATCGTCGGCCCGTGGGGGCAGAGCGACAAGGTCGCGCACTCGACCACGCGCTGGGCCGACCGCTTCAGCACCCAGCCGGCCACCACGGTCTCGGGCCTGCAGCGTTACGGCGACTACGTGTTCCCGCTCTCGTATCTCGTCGATCCCGGATCGAGCGACCAGCAGCTCCACCGTCCGCTCTACCCGGAAGACAACAGCGCCCAGCAGTACACCGATCGTGAAACCTCGGTCACCATCGAGGTGGTGATCGACGGTCGCCCGCGCGACTACGCCTTCACTTTCAAGGCGGTCAGCGTCCTGCCGAAGTAGAGTCGCGGTCCGCGGCCGACCCCACCCATCCGGTCCGCGGCAACAATCCCCACAGCTTCGGATAGTGCTGGAGATGGGCGAGGATCCGGCTCATCTGCTCGCTGGTGTCGGGATAGGCGAGCACCACTCGTTCGGCGCGGGCCGCGGTCGCCGAGTCGCCGCCACGCCGGGCCGAGAGCCAGAGCCCGAACCACCCCACCGACTCCGACGAGTCGCGCTCGATGAGCGTGCGGAAGGAGCGCTCGGCGTCGGCGTTGCGTCCGGCCATCAGCGCGGCGGTGCCGTGCAGCACCAGCGCGCGCGGGTGAGGGGCGCGCTCGGCGAGCGCGCCGTAGGCGTCGGCCGCGTCCTCCCAGTGCTCGAGGCGAAGCTCGCGCAATCCGAGGTAGTCGAGCGTGGCGAGCTGTTGGGATTCGCTGCGTGCCGGCCGCTCGTCGAGGAACGCGCGCGCGCGCTGGAGCCCGCGCGAAAGATCGTTCTGCGACACCATCACCAGCAGTGTCGGCACGAGCACCGCGAGGGCCGAGGCCGTGCTCATCCCGCGAGCGCCGGAGCGCAATCGTTCGGCCAATCCGGCGGCGACCAGCAGCGCGAGCGCGACCCCGGCGGCGGCGTTGGCGTCCCAGTCGCGGAACGGGCCCTGGGTGACGGTCACGAACAGCAGCGCCGGCAGGAACCCCGTGAACAGCCCGAGCAGGGCGAGCCACTCCTCGGCGGGCCGGGATCTCCGCAGCCCCGCGAACAGCACCGGCAACGCCAGGGCGAGCGGCGCGAACAGCACGACGAGATTGGCGAGGTCGAGCAGGCGCAATCCACTCATGGCGGCGCGCAACATCCCGCCCTGCCGCTCGACCTCGGGCGAGGTGAAATTGGTGGACGCGTCGAAGCTCACGAACAGTCGCCACAGCCTCGGCACGAACCAGGCCAGCGTTGCCGCCAGCACCAGCAGCGCGACGCCGGCTTCGACCCGGCTGCCGCGCCGGCGCGCCATGGCCAGCCCGAAGGCGATGAACACGCCCGGCGCGAGGCTCAATGCCGAGCGGTGGAGCCCGAGCGCCAACGCGAACGCGATCGCGATCGCCAGATATCCGCGACCGTCGCGGACCAGCTCGAGCGCGAGCACGCCGATCGCCAGCGTCAGCAGCGCGACCTCGATGGTCGGCTTGCCGTAGCCGGTGTAGAGCGCGAGATATCCGCCGGCGGCGGCGGTGGTCACGACCGCGATCGCGGGAGCGCCATCGAGTCGTAGCCCGCGCGCGAGCCGCACCGACAACAGCGCGATTCCCACGGCCTCGAGCGATCCGAGCAGCCGCGCGCTGACGTCGGAATCGAGTCCGAGCGACAGCAAGGCGTGGGGCAGCCGGTAGTGGAGCCAGACGTCGAGCGGCTGCGCTTGCGGGAACAGCCGTCCGAAGCCGCCCGGCTCGCGCACGATTCCGGCCCTCAGCACGAAGTCGCCCACGAACCAGGTGCGGTCGGGGAGCGCCAGGGTGACGGCGATCGCCAGCGCCGCGGGCAGCGCCCAGGCCAGCCCCGCGCGCGAACCGGCGATCCGGGAGAGGTGATCGAGCCGGTCGTCGAGCCAGCGTCCGACCGGGGGGGCCAGCGGCAGCGTGATCAGCAGCAGTCCCGTCATCCACGCCGGCGGGGCCGCGAACCGGCCGTAGTTCAAACCCCACGCGAACATCGAGGGATGGAACTGGGCCGCGACGCGAAGCGCGGCGAGCGCGATGCATGCCAGACGCAGGGCGGTGTCGGGGGCGGGCGAGAGAGCCGGCGCCGGTGACGCGCTCGATCGCGGCGCGGACGTCACTTCAGCGGCGGCCCTCGATCACGCGCAGACCCCGCGCGCGGGTGTTCCAGCGGCGGCGCGCGTCCTCGAGGCCGGCGGCGGCGAGCAGGAGGACGAGCGGTTCGATCGGAACGCGCATGCGCAACGCGCCCCAGAACACCACCGCGAGCAGCGTGAAGTAGACGACGACCAGCGGCGGAAGGGCGAGGAACCATCGCCGCGGATTGCGCAGCGACCGCACCAGCCCCCACAGCGCGAACGGCAGCACCGGGATGGACCAGATCAGCAGGGGATCGAGCCGATGCAGCCACGAGCTGATCGGCGAGCCTTCACGCTGCCAGGTGCCGGTGCCGCCGCCTTCGGCGGTCACGCGCCAGAAGCGCGCAAGCTTGGCGCCGGCCATCGCCGGCCACTCGGCGACGTGGTCGCGCAGGAAGCCGATCGCCTCGGCGCGGGCGATGCGATCGACGTCGGGTTCGCTGCGCCCCCGAAACTCGGAGGCCCAGGGCTCGAGTCCGTAGGTACTGTTGGCGCCGCCGCGCGTCAGCGGATCGCCCCACACCGCCGCGTTGTTGCCGTCGAGGAGCGCGCGCCCACCGCCGGTGGTGACCGGGACGAACGCATGAATCGAGATCGCATTACGAATCGTCCAGGGCCCGATCACGAGCAGCGCGCCGAGCCCGAGCAGCAGGAGCTGCCGCACGCGATCGCGCGGAGCCACGGTGAGGCCCAACGGCACCCACGCCCACGCCGCCACCAGCGCCGGCAGGGGCAACGCGGTCGGGCGCGTGAGCGAGGCGACCCCCCACAGGATCCCGGCGCCCAGCGCGCGCCCCGGGCGGGGCGTCTTGAGCCAGGCGACGCTGGCGATCATGGCGCCGAGCAGGGCCGCCGTGAAGGTGATCTCGGTGAGCAGGTAGCCCGAGAAGAACACCAGCAGCGGATCGAAGGCGGCCAGCCACGCCGCGAGCAGCGCGGTGCCGCCCCCATAGGTCGCGGCGGCGAACGCGGCGATCAGCAGCGGCACCAGCGCACCGATCGCGCACTGGAACAGCAGCGCCGCGAAGAAATGGTGGCCGGACGCGCGGTAGACGAGGCTCGTCAGCCAGGGAACCACGGGCGGCACGAACGCCGTCGGGTAGGGGCCGGCCGCGCCGTCGAGCGAGAAGCCCGCGCCGCGCGCCAGATTCCACGCCACGGTGTCGTACTCGAGCGAGTCGGAGGATGCGGTCGCGCCGGGGCCCGCGGCCATCCACACGTAGCCGACGCGAAGCGCCAGCGCCACCAGATAGACCACGATCCACGGACCGGGTCCGGGACCGCTGCGGACGCGGCGTACGCGCCGGACGGGCGGATCGCTGTGCAACATGGAAGTCGAGTCTAGCAGAGCGTGCGCCGTTCAGGCCGGGATCGTGCAGGTTGATCAGCGGGATCCGATGCAGCTTGCATCCTGCACGTCCCCGCGGGCGGCGGCCCGGGAGGCGCACGCGCCACGGGCGCCGAACTCGCGAGTTTGACGGCGAATCGGCGGGACCCGGTTCGGCGCCCGCTCCGGCAACAGAGTTGCTCAGATTCGCGGAGTCGCAGGGAAGCGCCAGCGGCCCGATCGAGGAGGAAACCGTGGACCATTACATTCCGAAACGCCGGATTCCGGTGACCCTGTGGTCCACCGATCTGCACGGCGTGCGCGGCCAGCTGTTCCTCGACATGGACGCGGCCACCCAGATGCATCAGACCATTCTCGAGAAGCTCAACGAATCGACGCCCTTCATGCCGGTCGGCGTCGGGGACGAGGGTCGGGTCCACCTCTACAACAAGCAGCGCATCGCGCGGCTCACCGTCGGCCGGCAGGTGATGCCGAGCGACATCTTCCACCGCGGGTTCGAGCCCTGGCGCGAGGAGGAAGCCGAGATCCTGATGGCGGACGGCACGGCGCTGAGCGGCAAGGTGTGGATGCCGATCCAGCGCGCCACCCAGCGCCTTTCGGATTTCTTCAATCAACTCGGCGGCGCCTTCTTCGTGCTCCTGACTTCCACCGGCACGCACCTGATTCGTGCCGAGGCGGTGGTCGAAGTCCGATTGTCCGAGAGCGCGGGCGCGCCGCTCTCCAGCTCCGAAGAACAAGCGGCCGCCTAGCCGAGCGGCTCGCGCGGCCCGGGTTGTCCGCGGCCGGCGCACCCGCTAGGGTTCGGCCATGAGCGAATTCCGCGCGGGATTCGTGCAGGGATCCCCCCGCTTCGGCCGTCCGGACGAGAACCTCGAGCGAGCGCTGTCGTTGAGCGCGCCGCTCGACGCCGAGCTGATCGTCATCCCCGAACTGTGGTCGTCGGGCTACGTCTTTTCCTCCCGGGCCGAGGTGGCCCGGCTCGCCGAGGACGCGCGTCGCGGCGTGACCGCCCGGGCGCTGGCATCCGCCGCGCGACGCGAACGGCGCCATTACGTGGCCGGGTTTCCCGAGCGACACGCCGGGCGTTTCTTCAACAGCGCGATGCTGGTGGGCCCGGGCGGAGTGCGCGCGATCTATCGAAAGCTGCACCTGTTCGAGCGCGAGCGCGAATGGTTTTCGCCCGGGGATCTGCCGCTGGCGGTGCACCGCGTCGGCCGAGCCCGCGTCGGCATGATGATCTGCTTCGACTGGCGCTTTCCCGAAGTGGCGCGCGTCCTGGCGCTGATGGGCGCCGATGTGCTGGCGCATCCCTCCAATCTCGTCTTCGGCCAGGCGCCGGAAGGGATGCGCACCCGCGCCCTCGAAAATCACGTTTACGCGGTGACCGCGAATCGCACCGGGATCGAGTCACGACCCGGCGGCCGCGTGGCGTTCACGGGTCGGAGCCAGATCGTGGCCCCGAGCGGCGAAGTCCTGGCGCGCGCCGGCGCGCGCGAGACCGTGGCCCGCGCCGCGGCCTGCGAGCTCAGGGCGTCGCGTCGCAAGCGCATCACCGCGCGGACGCCGATCTTCTCGAATCGACGCCCCGACTTCTACCGGCTCCTCACCCGCGGCGCGTGAGCGCGGGCATCCCGGTGAGCGCCGACCCGCGGACTCCCACCGAATCGGCGCTCGAGTCGTTCATTCACGATCACGTCGCCGAGATCGCGCCGCTGATGCGGGCCTCGAACCACGCCTCCTGGCGCGCCAACCTCACCGGCGAGTCTTCCGATCTGGGGGAGAGCGCGCGGCTCGAGGCTGCCGTGCGCCTGGTCTACGCCCGCCGCGAACCCCTCGAATGGCTGCGCGCGCTCGATCGGAGTGCCATCCGCGATCCGCTGCTCCGCCGCCAGCTCGAGGTGCTGATCCTCGCATATCGGGCGCAACAGATCCCTCCGGCCACGCTCGAAAGGCTGGTGCGCATGGAGAAATCGCTGGAAGGGCGGTTCAATTCCTTTCGGGCGAACTTTGGCGGTCGCGAGGTGAGCGACAACGATCTGCGCCAGGTGCTGCGCACTTCGCACGACTCGGGCGAGCGGCGCGAGGCGTGGGAGGCATCCAAGCAGGTCGGCGCCGAGGTTCGGGACGAGCTGCTCGAGCTGGTGCGGCTGCGCAATTCAGCGGCGCGCGAACAGGGCTTCGACAACTACTACTCGATGATGCTCGAGCTCGACGAGCTCGACCAGGTCGAGCTGTTCGCGATGCTCGATCGGCTCGCGCGCGATACCGGGCCCGCATTCGCCGCCTATCGGCGGGAGCTCGACGGGACGCTCGCCGGGCGATTCGCGATCTCCGCCGGGCGCGTGCGCCCCTGGCACTTCGCGGACCCGTTCTTCCAGGAGGCGCCCGATCCCCGGCTCGATCTCGACCCGTGGTTCGAGGGTCGCGATCTCGAGGAAATCGCGCGCCGATTCTTCGGTCAGATCGGCTTCGAGGTCGCGGAGATCCTGGCACGCTCGGACCTCTACGAACGTGGCGGCAAGTGCCCGCACGCGTTCTGCATGACCATGGATCGGGGCCCGGACATCCGCGTGCTCTGCAACCTCAGACCCAGCGAGCGCTGGATGGGGACGCTGCTGCACGAGCTGGGTCATGCGGTGTACGACCTGCACATCGATCCCGAGCTGCCGTTCCTGCTGCGCACCCACGCGCACATCCTGACCACCGAATCCAGCGCCATGCTGCTCGGGCGCCTGTCGCGAAACGCCGCCTGGCTCGAGCGCTACGCCGGGGTGCCCGCCGAAGTCGCGCGCTCCATCCGGGTCGAGTCGCAGCGCGCGACGCGCCACCAGCTGCTCGTTCAGATCCGCTGGAACCTGGTGATGTGCGAGATGGAGCGATCGCTGTATCGCGACCCGGAGCAGGACCTGAACACGCGGTGGTGGGATCTGGTCGAGCACTTCCAGCAGGTGACGCGCCCCGAGGAGCGAAACGCGCCCGACTGGGCAAGCAAGATCCACTTCAGCGTGGCGCCCGTCTACTACCAGAACTACCTGCTCGGCGAGCTGATGGCCTCCCAGCTCCAACGCGCGCTGCTGGGAGAGTTCGGCGGCGCCGATCCGTGGAGCCAGTACCTCTCCAGCCCGCGCACCGGCGCCTGGCTGCGGGATCGGCTGTACGCGAGCGGCCGCCGCTACGACTGGCGCGAGACCGTGCGCCGCGCCACCGGCGAAGCCTTCGGCCCCGCGGCCATGATCGCCGACCTCGCGCCGTTGCCCGGCTCGTGATCGCGCCGGACGCGGTCCATCCGCTGGCCGGACTGCGCGTGCTCGATCTGTCGCGAGTCCTGGCCGGACCTTACGCGACGCAATTGCTCGCCGACCTGGGGGCCGAAGTCTGGAAGATCGAGCGCCCCGGCCCCGGCGACGAAACGCGGACCTGGGGCCCGCCGTTCGTGGGCGGCGTCTCCGCCTACTACCTCGCCGTCAATCGCAACAAGCGCAGCGCGGTCCTCGATCTGGCCAGCGAGCCCGATCGGCGACTGGTGCTCGAGGCGCTCCCCGCCTTCGACGTGCTGGTCGAGAACTTCCTTCCCGGAGGACTCGAGGCCCTGGGGCTCGGCGTCGTGACGCTGCGGGAGCGCCACCCGGGGCTCGTGGTCTGCTCGATCAGCGGCTTCGGTCAGGATGGCCCCTATGCGAAGTGGCCCGGCTACGACGCGGTGCTGCAGGGATTCGTCGGCCTGCAGAGCATCACCGGCACGCCGGACCGTCCCGGGCTCAAGGTGGGTGTCGCGGTCGTGGACGTGATGACCGGCGCGCACGCCGCGGCCGCGATTCTTGCCGCACTGGTCGGCCGCGCGCGCGGCGGCCCCGGCGTGCATCTCGACGTGCCGCTGTTCGAGGTGGGGGTGGCCTCGCTGGTCAACGTCGCGCAGAACGCGCTCGCGTCGGGCGAGCCGCCGCGGCGATGGGGCAACGCCCATCCTTCGATCGTGCCCTATCAGACCTTCGAGACCCGCGATGGCCCGATCGTGGTGGCGATCGGCAATGACCAGCAGTGGCGGCGGCTTTGCGAAGTGATCGAGGCGGCGGACCTGGCCGGCCGGGCGGACCTCGCGCGCAATCCGGACCGCGTGCTGCGTCGTGACGAGGTGGTGGGAGCCCTGGCAGGGCGGTTCGCGCGTCATTCGCGTGAGCCGCTACTCGAGCGCCTGCGGGCCGCTCGCGTGCCGGCCGGTCCGGTGCGCGAGGTCGGCGAGGTGCTGAACGACCCGGTGCTGGCGAGCCGCGGCATGGTGCGCGAGGCGCGCCTGCCCGAGACCGGAGCGCGCGTACGCCTGCTCGGGACGCCGTGGCGCACCAACGGAGCGCGGCCGCCGCTCGAGCTCCCGCCGCCCGCCCTCGGCCAGCACACCGCGGAATTCCGGGCCCGTTTCTCGGGCGCTTCTTGATCGGGGTCCGCCAGTTTCGGGCACGCGCGCGAACGAGTAAGATGCCCGGTCGGTCCGTTCCGCCCGCTCGTCCACGAATCCTCGCCGAGGGCAAACCGTTGAAGCGCGTTCTCCTCGCCTCCTGCCTGATGTTGCCGATGGTGGCGTTCGCGATTCCCGCGCACGCCGGGCCCGGCGACGCCAATTCGGACAGCGTCTACCTGGTCGGGGAGTTCGTGGACCCGGTCTGCATCTTCCAGCACGGCATGCAGGGCATTGCCCAGAAGCAATGCGCGATGGTGAGCGGCCGGGTCGAGCAGGGTATGTACTTTCTCGACATCCGCCAGCGCCGCCTCTACACGGTGATTGGCCAGAATCACTGGGAAGATCCGAAGCAGGGTTTTCTCGACGCGCTCGGGGACACCTTCGCCATCCGCGCGCACGTCTGGAAGAAGTTCGACGGTGCCGCGATCGCGGTCAACGCGGTCTACCCCTGGCGGGAGCAGCCCGAGCCCGGCTACGCCTGGTGGCCGATCCGCTGGGAGTGGACGACGCTCGCGGGCTGCGGGCTGATCGCGCTCTTCTATCTGCTGGCGATGGGACCGTGGCGATCGCGCCTGGGCGCGCCGGCCCGCGTCGAGCGCGGCCGCATCGTCGTGTTCCTGAGCGGGCTCGCGGTGGTGGTGATGTCGCTCAACGGGCCGATTCACGATCTGAGCGATCACTACTTGTTCACCACCCACATGATCCAGCACCTGCTGCTCGCCGACATCTTCCCGATCCTCCTGATCTTGGGGCTACCGGTGTGGCTCCGGCGCGTGGTGCTGCGGCCGCGCTGGGTCGCGATTCCGTGGCGCTGGGCAGCGATGGCGCCGGTGGGCTTCGTGCTCTACTCGCTGGTGCTCGGGCTGTGGCACGCGCCGCCGCTCTATGACCTGATGATGCGCGACCACAACTTCCACATCGTCATGCATCTGATGGTGATGGCCAGCGCCACCCTGATGTGGTGGCCGATCGTGGGAGGGGAGGCCGTCGAGCGGCCACTCTCTCATGGCGCCCGGCTCCTCTATCTGTTCCTGCTCGGCACGCCGATGATGCTGGTGGCTGCGCTGATCACCTTCGCCACTCAGCCGCTCTACGAATGGTACGAGTTCGCGCCGCGGCTGTGGGGAACGACCGCGGTCGGCGATCAGCGCCTCGGCGGGCTGATCATGTGGATTCCCGGCACCATGTTCTACTGGGGCATGATGACCGTGGTCTATTTCCAGTGGGCGAGCCAGGAATCGAAGAGCGAGGATCCGCTCGCGATTCCGGCAGTGCCGCTGGCGACACCGGGATCGCATTGAGCCGATGAGAATCGAAATCGAGGCGCACCAAGCCTCCGCAACCGAAAGGAGCAACCCATGACGGGCACGACGACCCCGACGCCCCGTGGACTCGATGGGGTGGTGGCCGCCCAGACCCGTATGAGCCACGTCGATGGCCAGAACGGTGTGCTGATCATCGGCGGATATGAACTGAAGGAGCTGGCCGGCCGCGTCACGTTCGAGGAGGCCGCGCACCTGCTGTGGAAGGGCGCGCTTCCGACGCGCGACGAGTTGACCGCACTGCGCAACGAGATCGCCGGAATGCGCGCGGTGCCGCCGACCGCGCTGTCCGTGACCCGCGCGGCGGTGAAGGCGCCGCCGATCGACGCCCTGCGCATGGCCTGCGCAACGCTTTCGCTCGACGTCGCCAACCCCGCCGACATCTCGCCCGCCGCCGATCTGCAGAACGCCAAGATGCTGGTGGCGCGCTTTCCGACCCTGCTCGCCGCCCACATCCGGCTCTCGGCGGGACAGGAGCCGATCGCGCCGCGCACCGACCTCACCCTGGCCGCGAATTTTCTCTACATGGTGCACGGCAAGGAGCCGGACCCGATCGCGGCGCGGGCGCTCGATACCTACTGGGTCACGGTGATCGACCATGGCATGAACGCTTCGACTTTCACCGCCCGCGTGATCGCCAGCACCCGCTCGGACATGGTGAGCGCGGTGACCGGCGCGATCGGCGCGCTCAAGGGTCCGCTCCATGGCGGCGCGCCCGGGCCGGTGCTCGACATGCTGCTCGACATCAAGACCGCCGAGAATTGCGAACCGTGGGTGCGCGCCAAGCTCGCCGCCGGCGAGCGCATCATGGGATTCGGCCACCGCGTCTACAAGGTGCGCGATCCGCGTGCCGAGGTGCTGAGTCACACGGCCGAGGAGATGTCGGGAGCGGTGCTGCACGATCGCAAGCTGTTCGATCTTGCGCGCTCGGTCGAGCAGACCATCGTTCGCGTGCTCGACGAAGTGAAGCCGGGGCGCAACCTGCGCACCAATGTCGAGTTCTACACCGCGCTGGTGCTCCAGTCGCTGGGCCTCCCGCCGGCCACCTTCGTCGGGATGTTCGCCTGTGGTCGCGTGGCGGGCTGGTGCGCCCACGTCATCGAGCAGCACGCCGAGGACCACCTGATCCGGCCGCAATCGGAGTACATCGGGCCGCGGGGACTGAAGCTCGAGCGCTGAGCGACTTGCCGTTGAAATTCGTGCGGCCCGGGTCTCGCAGGAGGCTCGGGCCGTCTGGCTGGCGGTGGTGCTTCGGCGGGGCGCCACGACTGTGCGAACATGCCGCGCCATGAAACGCGCCATCACCCTGGTGCTGCTCGCCGCGATCCTGTTCCTCGGCGGTTCGACCTGGATCGCGCTCTATCCGGTGGTCCCGGTGGACCTCGGCGGCGTCGCGAACCTCGACCGCGTCGCGCGCCGCGTCCGCATTCCAGTGGCCGAGCGCGATCACCTCGATGGCTGGCTGCTGCCGGGCTCGCGGCGCGTGCTGCTGGTGATCTTCCACGGCTACGGGCGCAACCACACTCGCGCCTGGCGCTACGCCCAGTTCCTGCGCCGCGCGGGATACTCGATCCTCACCTTCGACTTCCGCTCCTCGCGCGCCGTCGGGAGGAAGCCCACCACGCTCGGGGGTTACGAGATTCCGGACGCCGCCGCGGTGATGAGCTGGATCCACGAGCAGCCCGATCTGTCCGCCGACACGCTGGCGTTCTTCGGCGAATCGCTGGGGGGGAGCGTGGCTCTGGTCACCGCTGCGAGCCGTCCCGAGGTCCGCGCGGTGGTGGTGGACGGCGCCTTCGCCACCGGACGCTGGGCGGTCGAGGACGCCAGCTGGCGCTGGGCGCACGCTCCGTCGTGGGTGGCCGCGCCGATCGCGCGAGGACTGGGCTGGCTGCTCTCCGGCTACGATCCGTTCGCGCTCGACGCTGTGGCCGCGGCGCGCCGGCTCGCCGATCGGCCGACGCTGTTCATCCACGGGGAGAACGACGATCGCCTCTCGACCGGTGAAGCCGAGGCGCTGTGGCGCGCAGCCGGCAGCGATTCGGGAGGGCTCTGGATCCTGCGCGGGAAGGTCGGTCACAACGAGGCGTGGCTCAAGGATCGGGCCGAGTACGAGCGGCGCGTGCTCGGCTTCTACGCGGAGCACCTGAAGTGAGCGCGCGTATCTACCTCGGAACGCAGGGCTGGTCGTATTCGGACTGGGTGGGAACCTTCTATCCGCCGGGCTCGAAGCAGGAGCACTACTTGCCGTTCTACGCGCAGGTGTTCGACTCGGTCGAGCTCGACACCACCTTTTACCACCCGCCCAGGGCCAGCGTGGTGCGGTCCTGGGCCCGCCTCACGCACGGCACGTTTCGATTCGCGGCCAAGGTGCCGCAGCGGATCACGCACGAAGCGAGACTCGCCGCCATGGGGGATCACCTGCGGGACTTCGTGAGCGCCCTCGAGCCGCTGGAGTCGCGGCTCGGGCCGCTGCTGGTCCAGATGCCCGCCGAGTTCACCAACGATGAAGACAATCGGGGCGTGCTCGATCGTTTCCTGGCCGCGAAGCCGGCGGCGGCGAGATTGGCGGTCGAATTCCGCCATCGCTCGTGGCACCAGCCCCCGGTCTACGAGCTGCTGCGGCGCCGCGCCACGGCGATGGCCTGGACCGACTGGCGCGATCTGCCACGGGTGTTCGAGGTGACCGCCGACTTCCTCTACGTGCGCTGGCTGGGAGATCGCGAAGCGATCGAGAAATACGATCGGGTGCAAATCGATCGCGCGCAAGCGTTCGCGGAATGGGAGCGGGAGATTCGGCAGGCGCTGCCGAGAGTGCGAGAGGTGTTCGGCTATTTCAACAATCACTGGGCTGGCCATTCGCCTGCGAGCGCCAACGAGATGAAGCGCCGGCTGGGACTCGTTCCCGTCGATCCCAGGACTCGCTGGCCTCAGGGTGAACTGTGGTGAGCGATCGCTGCCAGGGTGCATCGCTGACATGACTGAATGACACGAGCGGCGGGCCGGGCGGTTTCTCGACGGGTCCACCCGTGCGGGACGCCCCGGATTCCCAAGGGATTCGCGAGTTGGATCCGCTCGCTCGACTCGACTTCGAGTGGCACGTTCGGTGCAAGCCGACTTCGCCGCCCACGGAAATCTTCTGATCGAGCCCCTCGATCAGGGGCTGTGCCCCAAGCGCACCCGAGACGCAGGTGCCGCGATCCGTGGTGAGGACGCGTTCCGCCGACAGCGGAGCGCGAACGGTCGACACCGACGGGGCAGGCAGCCCTCCTCCCTCGCATACAGACGCTGAATCCAGACGACCGCTCGCGCCCTGTTGCCGGTGGCGAACCACGGTGGCGACGGCGATGGAATCGCCTGGAACGCGCCTCGAGGCGGCAGGGAACCGTCGCGGAAGCAAGGAGGGTGTGTCATGAACCGTCTCCATCTCATTCGCGGGAGCCTGATCCTTTCGGCTCTCATTTTCGCCGGTGTGGCGCTCGCCCAGGATCCTTCGCCTCGCCGTACCGATCCGCTCACGCCGCCGGCCGAAGGCGGTGGCGGATCCGTGTGGTCCACGGTGTCCATCGTCGGGCAGGCGCCGGGATCGGCACTCGGCTCGCTCGCCGTCGAGCCGTCGGGTCGCGTGTTCGTCTGGTCGATGGCCAATCAGTTCCAGCCGCTTGGCGCGGCCGCCGAGAACGTGATCGATCCCGAGCGGACCGATCCGGGGACTCCGCTGCCTCCGCCCGATGGCGGCGGCAGTCCTCAGCCCCCCGGCACCAACGCGATGGTGAGCACGCTCTACGCCTACAACGGCATCAGCTGGACGCCGTCGCTCCGGGTGACCGGTGAGACTGGCGCCACCGTTTTCATCGCGAGGTCCGGCGAGATCTACGCGGCGACCGATCTTCCCGATGGATCCATTCACCTCTATCGGAACGATGGCTGCGGCTGGCACATGGAATCGCTGCCCGCGGGCGTGCATGGCCCGGCCGGTCAGATGGCCGGGGAGCAGACCCTTTACTTCCGCACCGGCGGCGCGATCCTCCGTCATACCGCGAATCACTGGCAGGTGGATTTCTCCTGCCCGAATCTCGGAATGAGCGGTGGGATCGTCTATCTGTCGCGCAATCAGGTGATGGTGCCCTGCGTGTCGGGTGTGCATCTCTTCGATGGGCATCACTGGACCTGGAATCCCGAGGCGGTCCCGGCGCACGTGAACGGGGCGTGGGGCGGACGCGATCAGTTCGGCGAGCTCCACATGTTCGCCGGCGGCAGCAACGACACCCACAATCAGCTCGAGATCTTCCAGTACGTCGAGACCACGCAGGACCAGCTGGCCGGCGATTTTCACTGCGTGGTCGAGCACCCGGATGGTCCGTGCCAGGTGGGAAGCGTCGCGAACCGGGTGTGGGGCTTCCAGGTGCATGACGTGTACGTGACCGGAGCGGTGGATGGATATCTCCATCTGTTCCACTTCGACGGCTCGGCGTGGAAGGACATCGCGCCCGAGCCCATTCACGCCGCGTCCGTGGACGTTGCGGGCGACGCGAACGGCGTGCTGTGGGTGAGCATGACCGACGGTCGGCTGCTGCGCCGCCAGGGCGAGCATGTGTCGCCGCTGCGCGTCCCGCTGCCGACGCCGCTGGGGCGGTCGGGTGAGGATGCGCTGGCTTCGGTCACCGGGCTCGAGGTGCGTGGGGCCGCGTCCGGTCCCAGGACCATCGCCTTCTCGCTGCCCGACGATCGGGACGCGACGCTCGCGGTGTTCGATCTCGCCGGGCGGCGGATCGAGACACTCGAGCGCGGCTACCTGACGGGCGGCATTCACCAGGTGACGTGGAATGCCAGCCGGGTTCCGAACGGCATGTACTTCTGCCGTCTCGAAGCCGGCTCGCTGATGCTCACCCGGAAGCTGGTGGTCAGCCGGTAGTCGCGGCTGTAACGAACGCGGGCGAGGGCCTCGGCCCTCGCCCGCCATTCGTTTTCGAGCCCGAGCGGACCCCTACCCGCCGCCGCCTCGCGTCCCCTCGCGGCCGGTCACGCTCGAGAGCCCGCGCAACGCCGCGTCCCGCGCGGCATCGATCTGCGCCTCGGGTCCCGAGAGATAGAGTCGCCCGAACGCGCCGAACAGCTGCGCGTCGATCAGCTTCACCCGCGCCGCCTTGAGCGCTTCGTTGGCGGCGAACGCGATGTAGCCGGCCGGCTCGGATTCGAGGATCAGCAGCGATTCGCCGGCCAGAAGCATGTCGCCGTAGCGGATCTTGTTGATGAGCTGGGCGTGGTAGGGCTCGACCGCGCGGATGATCTGCTCGCTCACCACGCGGGGCTTCAACCGATCGTGCTCTTCGATCTCGAGATAGTCGAGCACCGCCTGGCCGCCGAGCTGCACCTGGCCCTTGTCGTGCTCGTGGATCTCGAGCAGGCCGAAGGCGCGCTCGACCACCATGATCGCGGGGCGGCAGCGGGTGGCCTTGAGCGCCACGTCCATCAGGCGGTTGATGATCAGCCCGGGCGCGGTCTCGATGAACAACGAAGCCACGCCGCCCACCGGCAGGAAGCCGCGCGCGGTGGTGCCGATGAAGGAGGCGAGCTGCGGCTGCAGATCGTCGAG
>DATKAB010000059.1 GCA_035498555.1 Candidatus Sulfotelmatobacter sp. | reverse complement strand
ATCGCGGTGCTCGAAGCCAAGGCGCATCCCGAGCGGATGCGCGGCCTGGTGGCGATCGACGCCAGCATGCGCTCGCCGCTCCCGGTGCCCGATCAACAGAAGCCCGCGTTCTTCCAGTTCGTGGACGAGAACTACGACACGTTCCTGAAGACGGTGTTCAACGCGATGGGCCGCGACTCGGCGCAGGGCATCGAGATCTACTCCAAGGCCTCGCTGGTCCCCGCGGGTGTCATCAAGACCTACGTGCGGCACCTGCTCGATGTGGACGAGTCGGGCGTGGCGCGCGCGCTCACCGTGCCGACGATGTACATCGGCTCGTCGCGCGCGTGGGCCGACACGGCGTCGTGGGCGTCGGTCGCGAAGTTCCGCGGATGGGATGGCGCGGCGCAGGTGAAGTCGATGCGCATCGCCAACAGCGGCTACCTGATCATGGCCGATCAGCCGGATTCGCTGGCCGCCGCGATCTCGAGCTTCGCGCAGGACGTGCTGAGCCGGCAGCCGATGGCGAAGAAGTAGCCGCGCCCGAGAGCAAGCGAAAGGGCGCGGGTCCTTCGACTCGCGCCCTTCGAGTTCCTGCCGAAGCTTCTAGCCGATATCCACGACCCAGCCATGGCGATCCGGCAGCACCCCGCGCTGGATCTGGGAGATCGTGTCGTAGAGCTTCTGCGCGACCGGGCCGATCTTGCCCTCGTTGATGCCGAGCCGGGTGCCGTCCCAGGCCAGCTCGCCGACCGGCGAGATCACCGAGGCGGTGCCGCAGCCGAACACCTCGCGGAGCGCGCCCTTCTTGTGCGCGTCGAGCAGCTCGTCGAGTCCGACGCGCCGCTCGCTCACCTTCATGCCCCATTCGCGCGCCAGCGTGATCACGCTGTCGCGCGTCACGCCCGACAGGATGCTGCCCTCGAGCGCCGGCGTCACCAGCTCGTCGCCGAGCAGCACGAACAGGTTCATCACGCCGACCTCTTCCAGGTAGCGATGCTCGATCGCGTCGAGCCACAACACCTGCGAGTAGCCGCGCTTCTTGGCCTCGTCGGCCGCCAGCAGGCTGGCCGCGTAGTTGGCGCCGGCCTTGACCGCGCCGAGTCCGCCGTGCGCGGCGCGCACGAAGTCGCGTTCGACCCAGATCTTCACCGGCGCCAGGCCTTCGGCGTAGTAGGCCCCGACCGGCGACAGGATCACGAAGAACAGGTAGCGATCGGACGGGCGCACACCCAGGAACGGCTCGATCGCGATCAGCGTCGGGCGGATGTAGAGCGAGGTACCCGGCGACGACGGCACCCAGTTGCGGTCGCGCTTCACCAGCTCGGTGATGGCGTGCTGCATGAAGCCCGGATCCACCGACGGCATGCACAGCCGCTTCGCACCTTCCGACATGCGGTGACAGTGACGGTCGGGCCGGAATAGCAGCACGCGTCCGTCCGCGGTGCCAAACGCCTTGAAACCCTCGAACATCGCCTGCCCGTAGTGGAACACCGCCGCGGCCGGGTCCAGCGTGATCGCGCCGTAGGGTTCGATCCGCGGACTGTGCCAGCCTCGATCCTTCGCGTGCTCCATCACGAACATGTGGTCGGTGAAGATGCGACCGAAGCCAAGCTCCGACTCCGGCGCGTGCGGCCGAGGATGGGTGGTCGCGTGCACGGTGATGGACTGGATCATGAGAGTCTCCCGGGTTCGGGCGCTCGCCTGCGGCGCGGAACCCCGAAACTGTCCCACACTGCTGCTGCCGCTGTCACGTTCGGCCGGCTGAACGACATTCGGCCGGAGGGGCTCCCCGCCCGCTCTGGACGCGGCCCGGAGCGGGATTGGCGCATTCGGCACGACCCGCTGAAAACGATTGCAGGCCGCACTGAAGCCTGCGTCCCGCATCGCCGATAACCGATCGGTGACCCCTCCCATGCGCTCCCGAAGCCCGGAAACCACTCTGCTCAGCGGCATCGTGATGGCGATGCTGGTGGTGCTGCTGATGCACTCGGCGAAGAGCTCGCGTCCGCCCGCGGCCAGCGCCAGCTACACGCTCGGCCACGGGCCGACCGTGGTGCTGGTGCACGGCCTCGGCAGTCGCATCGAGCACTGGCTGCCCACCGCGCGAATTCTCGCGCCCGACTATCGTGTCGTGCTCGCCGAGCTTCCCGGCCACGGCGAGACCGCGCTGAACGAGCCGCTCACGCTCGAGCGCGCGGCCTCGTCGCTCGAAGCCGCGATCGCGCGCGAGGGCGCGGGGCCGGTCACGCTGGTCGGACATTCGCTGGGCGGACTGGTGGCGGCCCAGGTGGCGCTCGATCATCCCGAGCAGGTCCGCTCGCTGGTGCTGGTCGAGACCGCGCTGATGCCGGCCATGAACGATCTCGAACGGCGCGCGATGCAGGTGCAGCTCGAGGGCAACTACGACGGTCTGGTGCGCAGCGCCTACATGGCGTTCGGCCGCGACTCCGCGCAGGGCGCGGCGCTCGCCGCGGAGGCGGCCACGGTCGATCCCGCGGTCATGAAGGCGTGGATCCATCTCGCGCTCAACACCGATCTCAGCCAGCAGGTGTCGGCCCTCAAGGTTCCCACCACGGCGGTGTTCTCGGATCGCACTTGGCCGAACGACGAGACCTGGGCCGACAACGCGAAGGATCTTGGTCTTCAGCGCATTCCCAAGCTGAATCCGGTGAGGATCGCGGGTTGCGGCCACTTCGTGATGCTTGATCGTCCCGACGAGCTGGCGCGGGTGATCGCGCACGCCGCCGAGAGCGCGAGCGAGCCGGTTGCGGTCGCCGCGGCGAGCCGCTCCTCGCGCTGACCCGGTGCCGGGTTTCGGCGCCGCCCGCGACCTGCTAGGCTTCTCCCCGCAGCAGAAGGCGATGGAGTTCGCCGGAAACCGCCCAGACCGGGCTGATGACTCCTACCGAAATGGTGGGAGTTTTTCTTTTTTCGTGACGTCAGGAGTTCTTCTTTCTGCGCGGAGGATCCCGGGTTGGAAAAACTGCTCTGGGTGGGGATCGGTGGATTCGTCGGCTCGGCCCTGCGCTATGGACTCGGCGGATGGCTCGCACGGTTGAAGAGCGGCTGGTCGTTCCCGATCGAGACGCTGGTGATCAACGTGACCGGCTGCCTGGTGATCGGGTTCCTGGCCGGCATCGCTGAGACTCGCGGCGTGTTCGCGGGCACCACGCGCGCGTTTCTCTTCATCGGCGTGCTCGGCGGATACACCACGTTTTCGACCTTCGGCTACGAATCCTTTCAGCTCCTGCGCGACGGGCAGATCACGACCGCGGTACTTTCGGTCGCGCTGCAGGTGACGCTGGGGCTCTCGGCGGTGTGGGCGGGCGACGCGCTCGCGCGGTTGATCTGAGGAGGCGAACATGACGCTCCCCGAAGAAGGCTGCCTGCTTCGCATTTTCATCGGCGAAAGCGACAAGCACGAGGGCAAGCCCCTCTATGAATGGCTGGTGCTGCAGGCGCGCTCGAGCGGGCTCGCCGGCGCCACGGTGCTGCGCGGCATCGAAGGATTCGGCGCGCACAGCCGGCTGCACACCGCCAAGATCCTGCGGTTGTCGGAGGACCTGCCGATCGTGGTCGAGATCGTGGACACGCGCGAAAAGGTCGAGGCGTTCCTGCCGGTGGTGGACCGTGCGGTGGGCGAGGGGCTGGCGACCGTCGAGCGGGTCG
>DATKAB010000058.1 GCA_035498555.1 Candidatus Sulfotelmatobacter sp. | reverse complement strand
GCATCCGCCTCTGGCGGGGGTGGGATCCTCCGGCTAGACTCCACACCCCATGCCCTCTCCCGACGAATCGAAAGTGCGCCAGCTGGTGCGCGAGGCGGTAGATCGTGCGTTGGGCGCCGAATCTTCGAGCGCGGTGGTCGCTCCCAATCCGCGCGCGTCGCGCCGCGTGGCAATCGGCTCGGATCACGGAGGCTACGCGCTCAAGGAAGTGCTGAAGCGCGCGATCCACGACGAGCTGGGCTGGGAGGTGCACGATTGCGGCACCCACTCCACCGACGCCGTGGACTATCCGGACTACGCGGCGGCGGTGGCGCGCGAGGTCGCCGGCGGCCGGTGCGCCCGGGGCATCGTCGTGGATGCCGCCGGTATCGGCTCGACGATGGCCGCCAACAAGGTGCCGGGCGTGCGGTGCGCGCTCGCTCACGACGATGCCACCGCGATGAACGCCCGCGAGCACAACGACGCCAACGTGCTGGCACTCGGAGCGCGCGTGGTGAATCGGGGCCTCGCGACCCGGCTGGTCCGGCTGTTCCTCACCACTCCTTTCGCCGGCGGTCGCCACGAGCGCCGGGTCAAGAAGATCATGGCGCTCGACCGTCCGAACTAGCGCACCCTCCACCTTCGAGGCTCATGAGACTCGACCGACGCGTTATCGAGAGGCTTCCCAAGACCGACATACACTGTCATCTCGACGGCTGCCTGCGTCCCGCGACCATGATCGAGCTGGCCGAGGCGCAGGGAGTGAAGCTGCCGACTCGCAATCTCGCCCGGCTGACGCGCCTGCTCCAGGCCGGCAAGCGCACCCGGAATCTCAGCGACTACCTCAGGATCTTCGACTACACGCTGAGCGTGATGCAGGAGCGCGACGCACTCTATCGCGTCGCGTTCGAGCTGGGAGAGGACGCGGCCGCCGAGAACGTGAAGCACCTCGAGGTTCGCTACTCGCCGATCCTCCATCGGAAGAAACGCCTTTCGTTCGAAGACATCGTGGATCCGGTCATCGCTGGCCTCAACGAGGCGGGCCGCAAGTATGGGCTCAGCACCGGCGTGATCATCTGCGGCATCCGCTCGATGAATCCCAAGACCTCGATGGCGCTCGCCGAGCTGGCGGTGGCGTACAAGGGCAAGGGCGTGCTGGCGTTCGATCTCGCGGGCCAGGAGAAGGACTATCCCGCCAAGGCCCACCGCGAGGCGTTCGAGCTTATCCTCAAGCACAACATCAATTCCACGGTGCACGCCGGCGAGGCGTTCGGGCCCGCAAGCATCGGTCAGGCGCTGCACTACTGCGGCGCCCATCGCATCGGTCACGGCACGCGCCTGCGCGAAGATCCGGACCTGATGCGCTACGTCAACGATCACCGCATCCCGCTCGAGGTCTGCCTGTCGTCCAACGTGCAGACGCGCACGGTGCGCACCGCGCGCGAGCATCCGTTCCACTCGTACTTCAAGCAGGGATTGCGCGTCACGCTCAACACCGATAGCCGGCTGATCTCGGCGACCACGGTGAGCGACGAGATCTCGCTGGCGGCGCGGACCTTCCGCCTCAGCCCCTACGAGGTGAAGAAGATCATCATCAACGGATTCAAGAGCTCCTTCCTTCCGTACGCGGAGAAAGCACGAATTCTCCGCTGGGTGATCCTCGAAATCGACCGGGTCTTCATGGAGGAGTACCCGACCGAGTACGACCGCGGCGCCGCCGGTCTTTGACAAGTTGAGTCCGGCTTTCCGCGAGCGACGGCGACGCGACTCGGGCCTTGACCGACCCCTTGCAAGCCCGTAGGTTCGGTCGCCCCAGATTCGACCACCTCGGACCCCTCATGCCCTTTCTCCGTCGCGTCCTCGCCTGGACCGTCCTTCTGATCGCCGCGACAGCGCTGCCGGGCTACGCCCAGGAGCGCGGGAGCATCAGCGGCAAGGTTTATGACAAGAAGACTGGCCACGCGCTGCCGTTTGCCACGGTGACGGTGATGGGGGCGCAGAAGGGCGGCCTCACCGACTCGGAAGGCCAGTATGTGGTGAATGGCGTTCCGCCCGGCACCTACGAGGTCAAGGTGCAGTTCCTCGGCTACGCGCCGATCTCGAAGCCGGGGGTGGTGGTGGCTCCCGGCAAGCCCACCTCGCTCGACTTCCAGCTCGAAGAGATCGTGGTGCGCCAGGAGAAGGTGGTCGAGGTGACCGCCGAGCGGCGCCTGGTGGAAGTGCGGCAGGGCGCCACCGTGCGCAGCGTCAACTCCGCGGAAATCCGCAATCTGCCGGTCGCGACGGTGGGCGAGGTGCTGCAGCAGCAGGCCGGCATCAGCACCGACGCCGATCAGATCCACGTGCGCGGCGGCCGCTCCGACGAAACCATCTTCATGGTGAATGGCGTCGCCAACCGGGACCTGGTCACCGGCGCGCCGACCGCCGGCACCATCAACGCGCGATCGGTGCAGGAAGTGAACGTGGCGACCGGCGCCTACGACGTGCGATACGGCAACGCGCTCTCGGGCGTGGTCGAGATCCGGCTCAAGGACGGCACCGACAAGTTCCAGGGCGGATTGACCACCACCGCCGGCAGCTACGGGGGTCGCGCGATCCAGCTGGTGGCGGGCGGGCCCGATCCGGTGATCGGCGGACTCGTGCGGGCACTGGGCGGGAAACCGGGCCAGATCAACTCGATCCTCGACGTATCGGGCGCGCTCTACGACACGCGGTTCTACGCGTTCAGCAACGACATCAACGGGCCGTGGCAGACCATGTTCGGCAGCTACGTGCCTTCGAACCGACAGTACGACCTGGTCTCGAGCTACAAGGACGCGATCTTCGGCCACAAATTCCGCTACGGCCCGTTCTTCGGCCAGGCACCCGACAATCAGTGGGGGCTGCGCTACGGCGTCAACTGGAAGCCCAACACGCGCGATCGCTGGGCGTTCAACATGTCGAAGCGCATCAACATCGACCAGGGTTTCAGCCGCACCATCATCAACGCCACCGGCGATGCCGGCGACCCCGCTTACCCGTGGATCTGGCACAACAACCTGGCGCACGCCAACACGTTTCTCGAGGACAACGTCCAGCTCTCGGCGGAATGGAGGCGCACGCTGTCGACCACTTCGTTCACGCAGCTCCAGTTCTCGCGAAACTTCTCGGCGCAGCGGATCGACGTGCAGGGGAAGTCGTGGCAGGACTACCAGAAGCCCGACGACAGCGTGTTCCCGCCCGGCGACCCTCGCCGCAACGACTACTTCTACGACACCGGCGACGACAATCTCTGGCAGGACCGGCGCAGCAACAGCTACGCGCTGAACTGGCTGATGGTGCAGCGTTTCAAGCGCCACGAGCTGGAGTTCGGGCTCACCCACGAATTCCAGGGCGTCCAGTTCGTCACGATTCAGGATCCGTGGGACGAGGATCCGAGCGGCCTCGGCAGCCAGCACGACCTGTGGGACGTGCACCCCTGGGTGGGCGCGTTTTACGTGCGCGATCAGCTCGAATACGAGGGCTTCAGCGCCAACCTCGGACTGCGCGCCGACTACTGGTTCGTGGGCCGGGAAGCGGAGCTCGCTCTGTCGGACACCACCAACCACAATTTCAACGCCGCCAATCGCGAGGACTTCTACAACGACACCAACTCGTTTTTCGGGCGTCGTTACAAGCTGCGCTGGTCGCCACGCATCATCGTCGCGCACCCGATTACCGATCGCAGCAGTTTCTTCTTCAACTACGGACGCTTCACCCAGCTCCCGCAGTACCGGCTGGTCTACGCCAAGATGACGTCAGTATCGGGGGAAGCCTTCCCGCTCCAGGGCAATCCCGATCTCAACCCGCAGGTTTCGGTGAACTACGAGCTGGGCGCCAAGAGCCAGTTCACCGACAAGTCGGCGGTCAACGTCAGCTTCTTCGTGAAGGACGTCTACGACTATCCGCGCGGCGTGCAGCTCACGCGTGCGGAGGGCGCGGTGCCGATCATCTACTCGCAGTACGTGAGCGGATCATTTGCGCGATCCAAAGGGATCGAGATCGAGATGGAGCGCCGACGCTCCAACTTCTGGTCGGGCAAGGTGACCTTCACGTTCCAGCAGACCAAGGGCAAGGACAGCGATCCGAGCGAGATCCGCGCGATTCAGCTCTCGAACAGCAGCGCCGCCGACGTGCCGCTCTCCGAGCAGTACGTGACCTGGAGCCGCCCGTTCAAGGTCACCACCAATTTCGACCTGCGTTACGACGAGCAGGCGCCGCGCAACTGGATGAAGAACTGCGGCCTCAACGTCTACCTGCAGGGCGAGTCGGGGCGCGCCTACACGCCCGCGACGCTCACTTCCGACGTGGCCGGGGAAACCAACTCGAAAAACGGGCCGTTCCAGATCACCACCGACATCCGCCTCAATCACGTCATGCGCTTCGGGGCGCAGCGATTCGATCTGAGCCTCACCGGCACCAACATCTTCAACAATCGGCTGGTGTACCGCGTTGACCGCGTGACCGGCGAGCAGCGCATGCGCGGCGTGGGCGAGTACGACCCGTCGCGCCCCGGCGATCTGCTGATCAACGATCCCAACACGCTGGTCCAGCTGGTGGACGATCCTTCCAACCTCGGCCCGGGCGCGCAATACCGCATCAGCCTCGACTATGACTTCTAGGCGCTGGGGGACAGGGGCTGCGCTGGCCGTCGCGGCGCTGGCGTTCGCCGCGCCGGCGATCGCCCAAGTGCGCCTCGGCGACCAGCGTGCGGGCACCACCTCCGGCCAGTTCCTCAAGATCGGCGTGGGGGCGCGCGCCGAGGGGCTCGGCGAAGCATTCGTGGCGGTCGCCAACGATCCGAGCGCCATCTACTGGAATCCGGCCGGGCTCGCTTCGATGCAGCGCGAG
>DATKAB010000057.1 GCA_035498555.1 Candidatus Sulfotelmatobacter sp. | reverse complement strand
CACCGGCGTCTCGCGCTCGTTCACCCACGAGCTGATCCGCCACCGGCACTTTTCCTACTCGCAGCTGTCGCAGCGCTACGTCGACGAATCGGACTCGGATTTCATCGAGCCGGAGGTCATCGCCTCCGATCCGGCGCTTCACGCGGTGTGGACCGAGGCGGTGGACGCCGCGCGTGCCGCCTACGACCGGCTGATCGCCGGCCTGGTCGAGAAGTACTCCGATCTGTCGGACAAGACGCTGCGCCGCAAGCTGGCGCGACAGGCGGCGCGCTCGGTGCTGCCCAACGCCACCGAGACCAAGATCTTCGTGACCGGCAACGCGCGCGCCCTGCGCCACTTCATCGAGATGCGCGGCAGCGAGTTCGCCGAGGTCGAGATCCGGAAGGTCGCTCTCGAGATGCTGCGCCTGATGCAGAGCGAAGCGCCGTCGATGTTCGCCGACTACACCGTCGAGACGATGCCCGACGGCACGCGGGCGGTGCGAACGCCGCACCCGAAGGTTTGACTCGCGGCGTTTTCGCACCGAGGTCTTCCCGCACATGAACGACCCCCGCGTGACGACTCATCCGGTCACGCGCTGGAGCGCGGCCGGGCGCGAGACGCTCGACGACGCCATCGCGGTCGAGCGCGCGCTCGAGATTCGCGTGGACGGCCGCCCGCTCGCGGTGACGCTGCGCACGCCGGGTGACGACGAGGAGCTGGCGCTCGGTTTCCTCGCCGGCGAGGGCGTGATCCGTGGCGAGGCCGACGTGGCGGGGCTCGCCGCCGAGCCGGCGTCGTGTGCCGACGAAGCCGACCGGATCGAGGTGCGGCTCGCGCCCGGCGTGAGCCTCGACTGGTCGAAGCTCGAGCGCCACTTCGCGGCGACCGCGGCGTGCGGACTGTGCGGCCGCGCGCATCTCGAATCGCTGCGCGCCGGGCTCGCGCCGCTCGCCGTCGAAACGCGGGTGAGCGCGGCGCGGCTGGTCGAGCTGCCGGCGCGGCTCGCCTCGGTGCAGCGGACGTTCGCCGCGACCGGCGGCCTGCACGCGGCGGCATGGTGCGCTGAGCCGGGGCTCGAGCCCGAGGCGCTGCGCGAGGACGTGGGACGCCACAACGCGGTGGACAAGATTGCGGGCTGGTTGATCCGCGCCCGGCGCTATCCGGCGTCGGCCGGAGTGCTGTGGGTGAGCGGGCGCGCCGGCGCGGAGATCGTGCTCAAGGCGGCTCGGGCGCGCATTCCGGTGTTGGCGGCGGTCGGTGCGCCGAGCTCGCTGGCGCTCGAGCTGGCCCAGGCCGCCGGGCTCACGCTGATCGGCTTCCTGCGCGAGGGGCGCATGAATGTTTACTGCGGCGAAGCGAGGATCACGGCGTGAGCGACGGACGCGGCACCGAGCTCCCCGATCTCACCGCCGAGGTGGCGCAGGTGATCGTCGAGACCACCGCGCTGCTGCGCGGCGCCCGCGACGTCGACAAGATCCTGCATCCGTGGCTGCGCGCGACGCTCAAGCTGCTCGGCGCCGACGCGGTGTGCGTGGCGACGCTCCGGCCCGGCGCACCGCTCGCCCGGCTGCGCGCCGCGCAGCCGCGTGAGGACGGTTGGGATTCCACCCTGCTGACCGCGCTGGCCGGCGGCGCGGATCCCGAAATTCCGCTGGGGGTGCTGAGCGCGCGGCTCGAGCGCCGCTCGCGCCACTGGGGCGCGCTGGTGGCGCGCCGTTCGGACGGTACCTTCAGCACCGCCCAGCGGCATGCGCTCCAGCGCATCGCCGTCGAGATCAGCGAGCGCGTGCGCCTGCTCGATCGCGAGCGATTGGCCGAAGTGCGCTCCCGCATCGATCTCAAGATCCTGCGCGATCTCGCGCCCAAGGATCTCTACTATCAGATCCTGGCGGGGCTCCATCAGTTGACGCGGTACGACCACTCGGCGGCGCTCCACATCCTCGAGCCGGGAGGGGATCGCCTCGAGCTGGTGGCCGAGCAAATCGCGTGGAAGAAGATGAAGAGCGCGCGCATCGGCAGTACGCGGCTGATTGGTGAAACGTTGCTGCACGCGCTCGACGGCGGAGCGGTCCACGGCTTCGACTACCTCGACGGCGAATGGCGTGACTGGACCTCGCAGGGGGCGACCGAGCTGGCGCGCGTGCTCGATCCGGCCGAGCCACGGGCCGCAGGCGAGCCCGCGCCGGCGATGGGAGCGATGCTGTGCGCCGCGCTCGGCAGCCGCGAGGGCGGATTCGCGGTGTTGCAGCTCGGCGCGGTCTACCCCGGGAGCTTCGGCAGCCACGAGCTCGAGATCCTGCGCCAGTTCGCGCCGGCCGTGGCGGTGGCGCTGGCGCGCTCGCGGGCGGCGGAGCGCGTGCGGCGCCAGGTGCTGGCCGCCGAACGCCACGCGGTGTTCGCGCATCTGGCGCGCGGTGTGGCGCACGACGTCAACAACGCGCTCGGGGCGGTGCTGCCGCTGGTGCAGCAGATTCGCGCCGATCTCGAGGAGCATCGACTCGACCCCGCGGTGCTGAGCGAGGACATGGCCGAGATCGAAAACTCGCTCGAGGTCTGCCGCCGGATCTTCGCCGGCATGCTGCGCTGGGCGCGCGGCACCACCGGGCACGGCGGCACCTGCGATGCGTCGCGCGCGGTGCGCAACGCCTGCGAGGTGCTCGACGGCATGATGCGCCGCGCCGGCGTGCGGCTCGACCTGGAGCTGGCCGACGGATTGCCGCCGGTGCGCGGCAGCCTGGCCGAGATGGAGCAGCTGTTCCTGAACCTGGCCACCAACGCGATCGAGGCGATGCCGCGCGGCGGCACGCTGCGCATTACGCTGGGCACGGAAGGCGATCGCATCCGTTCGGTGGTCGAGGACACCGGCCGCGGCATCGCGCCGGATCAGATCACCGAGATCGAGGAGCCGTTCGTCACCACCAAGGACAACGGCACCGGCCTCGGGCTTCCGACCTGCCGCTCGATTCTCTCGGGCGTGGGCGGCGACATGACGATCTCGAGCGAGCCGGGGCATGGCACCCGGGTCTCGGTGCTGCTGCGCGTCGACGACGGGAGCGGGAGCTGAGCATGCGGCGCCCGCGCATTCTGGTGGTGGACGACGACGCGGCGCATCGCCGCACCGTGGCACGGGTACTCGAGTCGAGCTGTGACGTGGTCGCCGCCGGCGGCGCGCGCGCGGCGATCGAGCAGGCCGCCGAGCAGCACTTCGACATCGCGCTGCTCGACATCCGCATGCCGGGCATGGACGGCTTCGATCTGATGGGCGAGCTGAAGGTCGCGGATCCCTTGATCGACGTGATCCTGATGACCGGCAGCGTCACCGACACCGACCAGCGCCTGACCCGCGCGATCCGCGAGCGCGCGTTCTTCTTCCTGCAGAAGCCGTTTCACCGCGACGTGCTGCTGGCGCTGGTGGGGCGCTGCCTCGAGCTGCGGAAGCTGGCCGCCGAGAACCGCTCGCACGCCACGCTGATGGAGCGCGAGCTGGCGGCCGCGCGCAGCTTCCAGGAGAGCCTGATGCCCGAGCGCGCGACCGCGGCCGGACCGCTGACCGGCGCGGCCTTGTGCGAATCGAGCCGGGAGCTGTGCGGCGACTTCTTCGACTGGGAGAAGATCGCGGGCCCGGGGCTGGCGCTGCTGGTGGCCGACGTCGCCGGAAAGGGCGCGGCTGCTGCCATGCTGACCGGCATGGTCAAGCAGGCGTGGCGTTCGTCGGCCCCCGAAGGCTTCGCGCCGGGCGCGGCTCTGCAACGCGTGTTCGCCGCGACCCGGCTGTTTCCCGATCAGCGCCACCTCACCGCGTTCAGCGGCCGGGCCGACTCGGCGGCCGGGACGCTCGAGTACATCGTGACCGCCGGGCATCCACCGGCGCTGATGCTGCGATCCGACGGAGCGATCGAAGCGCTCGACGCCTCG
>DATKAB010000056.1 GCA_035498555.1 Candidatus Sulfotelmatobacter sp. | reverse complement strand
CGGATCAGCGGAGCGGGAGGTCATGGTGTCGTCCTTTCCTTTCTGCGGAGGCGCACAGGTCCACCGGTTGAAGAGGCGGGAGCACACAGGGCCCCCGGGAACGATCGAATGCTAGCACATCACGGCATCGCCAGACGGTAGCCCACGCCCGGTTCGGTGATCAGCAGCTTCGGCCGCGCCGGTTCGCGCTCGAGCTTCTGGCGAAGCTGTGCCGTGTAGACGCGCAGATAGTGATGATCGCGCACGTGCGAGGGCCCCCACACTTCGCGCAGCAGATGCTCGTGCGTCAGGACGCGCCCGGCGTGTCGCGCCAGCTCCGCCAGCAATCGATATTCGATTGGCGTCAGCCGCACCTCGGCGTCCCCGATCGTCACGCGCCTTCGCGCGAGATCGACGCGCAGCTCACCCGATTCGATCATGCCTTCGTCGTCCGATTCGCCGCGCGCGCGATGCCGGAACGCGACGCGCAGGCGCGCCAGCAGCTCGCCCATCGCGAACGGCTTGGTGACGTAATCGTCGGCGCCGGCGTCGAGCGCGAGAATCTTGTCCTGCTCCTGTCCGCGCGCCGAGACCACCACAATCGGCACCCGACTCCACTCCCGCAGGCGCCTTACGACTTCCAGCCCCGGGATATCGGGAAGCCCGAGGTCGAGCAGCACCAGATCGGGCACGTCGGTGGCGGCGAGCGCGAGCCCTTCCTTGCCGGTGAGCGCTTCGCGAAGCCGATAGCCGTTGGCTTCGAGCGCCGCGCGCAGGAAGCGGCGAATCGGAGCGTCGTCCTCCACCACCAGCACCAGCGGCGCGGGCGTGCTCGCGGCGCCGGCGTTCATGAGCGCTCCCGCGACTCCGGCTCCACCAGCGGCGCGTCGGCGCTCGCCGGCAGGCGGATGCGGAAGCACGCGCCACCGCCCGGCCGGTTCTCGGCGGTCAGCGTGCCGTCGTGCGCCTCCACGATGCCTCGGCTGATGGTGAGCCCGAGTCCCACGCCGCCGCGCTTCGCTGGACCATCACCACGGTAGAACTTGTCGAACACCTTCGACTCCTCGCCAGGCGGGAGTCCCGGCCCGCGATCCGCCACTTCGAGCACCAGCTCGCCGCCTTCGATGCGCGCCGAGATCTCGATCGGGCTCGATTCCGGGCTGTAGCGAAGCGCGTTCTCGATCAGATTGATCAGCACCTGCCCGAACAGCACGTCGTCGAGCGACACCAGCGGCAGTTCGGGCGACAGGTCGAGCCGCACCACGCGGCTGCCGATCTGCGCCTCGAGACGGCCCAGGGCGACGCCCACCAGCTCCTGCACCGAGTGCCAGTCGCGATGAAGAGGCAGCGCTCCCGATTCGAGCCGGGTCACGTCCAGCAGATCGCCGACCAGGCGGTTCAAGTGCGTCGCCTCGTCGGCGATGGTGTCGGCCAGCTCGTGGCGCGTTTCGGCGGGCAAACGGCCGGCGTCGTCGCGCAGACTGGTGGCGGCGCCGAGAATCGCGGCGAGCGGCGTGCGCAGGTCGTGCGACACCGAGCTCAGGAGCGCGTTGCGGGTGCGTTCGGCTTCGACCTCGATCTCGGCGCGCTCGGCCTGCTCCACCAGTCGCGCGCGCTCGAGCGCCAGCGCGATCTGGTTGGCGAAGGTGCGCAGCAGCTGAATCCGCTCCGGATCCCGCAGTCGCTGCGGGTCCGCCGGCCGCACCGCCAGGATTCCCACCGGCGCCTCGGAGCCGATCAGCGGGAGATGCAGCGCCGCCGACCCCGGCAGCGTCGGCGTGCCGAGCCCGGCCGGCTGGGCGTGGTCGAACGCCCATTGGGCGACACCGCGCTCGTGGTCGACATTGCCGAACAATGTGCGGTCGCCGGCGCCGACCTCGACGCGATCGTGCGGGCCCGGGAGCAGGATGGCCACCCGCGAGTCGAACACCTGCGAGACGTGGGACACCGCGGTCTGCATCAGGTCGGCCACCCCGCGACGCGCCGCGAGCTCGCGGCTCAAATGGTAGAGAGCGGACGAGCGACCCTCGAGCTGACGGTCGGCTTCGGTCTGTTCGCGCTTGCGCGCGGTGAGCGACCCGATCACCGCCCCCACCACCAGCATCACACCGAAGGTGATGATGTACTCGGTGTCGTGCACCGCGAACGTGTAACGCGGGGGCACGAATAGAAAATCGAACAGCCCGACACTGAGCAACGCGGTCACGAACGCCGGCCCGCGACCGAAAGCCGCCGCCGCCACCACCACGCCGAGCAGATAGACCATGGCGATGTTCGACAGGTCGAAATGTCCGTACATCGCGAATGCCACCAGCGTGAAGGCCAGCGCGATCGGGATGCTGCCGGCGTAGCCGCGCCAGCGGATCGGCCGCGGGGGCCGCGGCTCGAGGGCGGGCTCGGTCTCGTCTTCCTCGCCACGCATGACGTACACGTCGACGTCGCCGCTGTCGCGGACCAGCGTATTGACCAGCGAGCCGAACAGCAGCTCCTGCCAGCGCGGGCGGCTGGGCTTGCCGACCACGATGCGCGAGACGTTACGCACCCGGGCAAACGCGAGGATCTCGTCGCTGACGCGAAGTCCGGTGAGCACGTTGGTCTCGGCGCCGAGATCCTCGGCCAGTCCCATGACGTCGATGATGTGATCGCGGACCATCTGCGCCGCGCCGACCTGGCCCGGTGTCTCGACGTGCACGGCGATCCACTCGGCCTTGAGCGCCGCTGCCATCCGCCGCACCGAACGCACCAGGCGCACCCCGCTCTCGGGATTGCCGATGCACACCAGGATGCGCTCGCGCACCGGCCAGGGTTCGGCGATTCCCTGGGCGAGGCGGTACGACTCCATCTGCGCGTCCACGCGTTGCGCGGTCTGGCGAAGCGCCAGCTCGCGTAACGCGATCAGGTTGCCCTTGCGGAAGAAACTCTCGGTGGCGCGCGCCGCCTGATCGGGCACGTAGACCTTGCCCTCGCGCAGGCGCTGCAGCAGATCGTCGGGCGGCAGATCCACCAGCTCGATTTCGTCGGCGCGATCGATCACCGAATCGGGGACGGTTTCCCGCACGGTGATGCCGGTGATCTGGGCCACCACGTCGTTCAAACTCTCGACGTGCTGGACGTTGAGCGTCGTGTAGACCTCGATGCCGGCGTCCAGCAGCTCGAGCACGTCCTGCCACCGCCGGGCATGTCGCGAACCCGGGGCGTTGGTGTGCGCCAGTTCGTCCACGAGCAGCAGGGCGGGCCGGCGGCGCAGCGCGCCGTCGAGATCGAATTCCGTCAACCGCGTCCCGCGGTAGTCGAGGTCGAGGCGCGGTACTACGTCGAGGCCGTCGAGCAAGGCTTCGGTTTCTCGCCGGCCGTGGGTCTCGACCAGGCCGACCACCACGTCCGTGCCCGAGCGCTTCCGCTCATGGGCCTCGACCAGCATGGCGAACGTCTTTCCCACGCCGGCCGAGGCGCCGAAGAAGATCTTGAGCTTGGCGCGCCTGGCGAGGTGCTCCTCATGGTGGAGCCGTTTCAGCAGGATGTCGGGATCAGGTCGCGACGGTCGGTTCAACGCGGGCCTCCTGCCCGGCGCTCGGGCACCGGGGAGTGGCCATCCTAGAAGCGATTCGCCGCCACCTCCAATGCGCGCGGCCCGGCCCCATGAATCCTAATGGAATCTTGATACGCTGCCGGCGCCTCCCTACACCCGCCTGATCCGCTCCTGACGTCTAATTCGCCGCAGGAGGAGAAACGGAATGGACCTGACCTGGCTGCTGCTCGTGCTGGTGCTGGCGCTCGCGACCTTCGGATTGCTCGAATTGTGCGATCGCTCGAGGGATGCGTCGTGAACCTGCTCTACGTCATCGCGTTCGTGATCGCGCTTCTGCTGTTCTTGTACCTCGCCTACGCCCTGTTCCGCCCGGAGCGCTTCTAGCATGTCTCCCGTTCTGATCGAGCTCGTGGCTTATGTGGTCGTCCTGCTGCTCGCGGCCAAGCCCCTGGGCCTGTTCATGGCCCGCGTGCTCGAGGGGCATCGCACCTGGCTCTCGCCGGTGCTGGGTCCTCT
This sequence comes from Candidatus Sulfotelmatobacter sp., assembly GCA_035498555.1. Lineage (NCBI taxonomy): Bacteria > Pseudomonadati > Acidobacteriota > Terriglobia > Terriglobales > Candidatus Korobacteraceae > Candidatus Sulfotelmatobacter > Candidatus Sulfotelmatobacter sp. Next base: position 5,516 of record DATKAB010000056.1, on the reverse strand, counting down.
CGAGCGTTTGTGCTACCGCCTGACCGGTGTGAATCCGTCCGCCGAGATGGGCTGGAAGCGCTACGCCGGGGCCGTGCTGTTCTTCAATTTCGCGGGGCTGCTCGTGGTCTACGCCCTGCAGCGGCTCCAGCATCTTCTGCCGCTCAATCCCCAGCATCTTGCCGCGGTCACGCCTGATTCGGCGTTCAATACCGCGGTGAGTTTCGCCACCAACACCAACTGGCAGGGCTACGCGGGCGAAACCACGATGAGTTACCTGACCCAGATGCTGGGGCTCGGAGTGCAGAACTTCGTTTCGGCGGCGAGCGGCATCGCGGTGCTGGCCGCCTTTGTGCGCGGCTTCGCGCGCCATTCCTCGGCCACGATCGGAAACTTCTGGGCCGATCTGGTGCGCACCACGCTCTACATTCTGCTCCCTCTGTCGTTCGTTCTCGCGCTGGCGCTGGTTTCGCAGGGTGTGGTGCAGACGTTCGCTCCCTATGTGACCGCGCACGTCGTGGAACCGGTGGCGGGCCCTGACGGCAAGCCGATCACCGACCAGATCCTCGCTCTCGGGCCGGCGGCCTCGCAGATCGCTATCAAACAGCTGGGCACCAACGGCGGCGGGTTCTTCAACGCCAATTCCGCGCACCCGTTCGAGAACTCGACGCCACTCTCGTGCTTCCTGGAGCTGCTCGCGATACTCCTGATTTCCGGCGCGCTCTGTTACTCGTTCGGCCGCATGGTCAGGGACACTCGCCAGGGCTGGGCGGTGCTGGCCGCGATGACGGCGGTGATGGTGGCGTGCCTGGTGATCGCTCAGTGGTCCGAGCAGGCCGGCAACCCGCGTCTCACCCCCCTGGGCGCCGATCAGGTGGCGAGCCTGACTCAGCCCGGCGGCAACATGGAGGGCAAGGAGGCGCGCTTCGGCATCGGGCTCTCGTCCCTCTGGGCCGTGACCACCACGTGCGCATCGAACGGTTCGGTCAATTCCATGCACGACTCATTCACGCCGCTCGGCGGCATGATTCCCATGTGGCTCATTCAGCTCGGCGAGGTGATCTACGGCGGGGTCGGCTCAGGGCTCTACGGCATGCTGGCGTTCGCGATCATCGCCGTATTCGTGGCCGGACTGATGGTCGGCCGCACCCCCGAGTACATCGGCAAGAAGATCCAGTCGTACGAAATGAAGATGGCCTCGCTCATGGTGCTGCTGCCGCCCGCGGTGGTGCTGGTCGGCACCGCGATCTCGGTGGTGGCCCCGGCCGGGCTCAAGACCATCTTCAACCCCGGTATCCACGGGTTCAGCGAGGTGCTCTACGCGTTCTCGTCGTCGGCCAACAACAACGGCAGCGCTTTCGCCGGACTCAATGCCAACACACCCTGGTACAACGGCATGCTCGGAATCGCGATGTTTGTTGGCCGCTTCTGGCTGAAGATCCCGGCGCTCGCGATCGCGGGCTCGCTGGCCGCGAAGAAATCGGTGCCTGCGGGCGCGGGCACTCTGCCCACCCACACGCCGCTGTTCGTGGTGCTGCTGATCGGGACCGTGCTGGTGGTCGGCGCGCTCACCTTCTTTCCCGCGCTGGCGCTCGGCCCGATCGTCGAGCACCTGGTGATGGTCGGAGGTCGGCCATGACTTCGTCGTCACGCAAGCGCCCGACGTTCGAGAGGGCGATCATCCAAAGGGCGACCCTCGACGCGATCCTGAAGCTCGACCCGCGCCAGCAGGTGCGCAACCCGGTGATGTTCGTGGTCTTCGTGGTCAGCGTGCTCACCACCGTGCTCGGCGCGCAGGCCCTGAGCGGCCACGGCGAGGCGCCGGCCGGATTCATCCTGGGTGTCGCCGCCTGGCTGTGGTTCACCCTGCTGTTCGCCAATTTCGCCGAGGCGATGGCCGAAGGCCGTGGCAAAGCTCAGGCCGAGAGCATGCGCCGCGCGCGCACCGATCTCATGGCCAAGAAGCTGTTGGATCCCGCGGATCGCATGTCGATCACCGTGGTGCCTGCGCCCACGCTGCGGCGCGGCGATACCGTCGTGGTCGCCGCTGGCGACGTGATTCCGTGTGACGGTGATGTCATCGAGGGCGTGGCGTCGGTGGACGAGAGCGCAATCACCGGCGAAAGCGCGCCGGTGATCCGCGAAAGCGGCGGCGACCGCAGCGCGGTGACGGGCGGCACCAGGGTGCTCTCGGACTGGCTGGTGGTGCGCGTCACGGCGGATCCGGGCGAGACGTTCCTCGATCGCATGATCGAGATGGTCGAAGGCGCGCGGCGGCAGAAGACGCCAAACGAGATCGCGCTGGCCATCTTGTTGGTGGCGCTCACGCTGGTGTTCCTGTTCGCAACCGCGACGCTTCTCCCGTTCTCGCTGTACGCGGTGAAGTCCGGCGGCGGCGGCACGGTGGTCAGCGTGACGGTGCTGGTCGCGCTGCTGGTCTGCCTGATCCCCACCACGATCGGCGGCCTGCTCTCGGCGATCGGCATCGCCGGAATGGACCGGCTGCTTCGGGCCAACGTCATGGCGATGTCGGGTCGCGCCGTGGAAGCGGCCGGCGACGTGGACGTGCTGTTGCTCGACAAGACCGGCACCATCACGCTGGGCAACCGTCAGGCGACCGAACTCATCCCGTCCGACGGAGTGACGCACGAGCAACTGGCCGACGCCGCGCAGCTGGCCTCGCTGTCGGACGAGACCCCCGAGGGCCGCAGCATCGTGGTGCTGGCCAAGGAGCGCTACGGCCTGCGAGAGCGCGAACTGCAGGCGACGCACGCGGTGTTCGTACCGTTCACCGCGCAGACGCGCATGAGCGGCGTCGACCTCGACGGCCGCGCGATCCGCAAGGGCTCGGCCGAGGCGGTTCAATCGTGGGTGGCCGGCAAGGGCGGCGAGTTCCCGGTGGCGGTGCGGAACGTGGTGGAGACCGTCGCACGAGAGGGCGCGACTCCGCTGGTGGTCGCCGAAGGCTCGCGAGTGCTGGGAGTGATCCGGCTCAAGGACGTGGTCAAGGGCGGCATCCGCGATCGCTTCGCCCAGCTTCGCAAGATGGGCATCTCCACGGTGATGATCACGGGCGACAACCCGCTCACCGCAGCCGCGATCGCCGCCGAGGCCGGCGTCGACGACTTCCTGGCCGAGGCCACTCCCGAGGCCAAGCTGCGCCTGATCCGGAAGCACCAGGAGGGCGGCAAGCTGGTCGCCATGACCGGCGACGGCACCAACGACGCGCCGGCGCTGGCGCAGGCCGATGTGGCGGTGGCCATGAACACCGGCACTCAGGCCGCGAAGGAAGCCGGCAACATGGTGGATCTCGACTCGAACCCGACCAAGCTGATCGAGATCGTCGAGACCGGCAAACAGCTGCTGATGACGCGCGGCGCCTTGACCACGTTCAGCATCACCAACGACGTGGCCAAGTACTTCGCGATCATCCCGGCGGCATTCGCGGCCACCTACCCGTCGCTCGGCGCCCTGAACATCATGCACCTGGCCACCCCGCAGAGCGCCATCCTATCGGCGGTCATCTTCAACGCGCTCATCATCGTCGCGTTGATTCCGCTGGCCCTGCGCGGCGTGCGCTACCGGCCGCTCGGCGCCTCGGCGGTGCTGCAACTGAACCTGCTGATCTATGGCGTGGGCGGACTGATCGTGCCGTTCATCGGCATCAAGCTGATCGACATGCTGCTGGTCGCCCTGCGACTTACCTGAGAGGAAGCCATGCGTTCCGAACTCCGTCCCGCGATCCTGATGGTGCTGGTACTGAGCCTGATCACCGGCGTGCTCTACCCGCTGGCGGTCACCGGCCTCGCCCAGGCGCTCTTTCCGCATCAGGCCAACGGCAGCCTGATCGTCCGCGGCGGCCGGATCGTGGGCTCTTCGTGGATCGGTCAGTCCTTCGACCAGCCGCGTTACTTCTGGAGCCGGCTCTCGGCGACCTCGCCCGCCTACAACGCCGGCGCTTCGTCGGGCTCGAACTACGGCCCCCTCAACCCCGCGTTGTTCGACGCGGTGAAGGCCCGCATCGACTCGCTGCGTGCGGCCGATCCGGACGCGAAGCTGCCGGTGCCCGTCGATCTGGTCACCGCCTCGGGCAGTGGCCTCGATCCGCACATCAGTCCGGCCGCCGCCGAGTATCAGGTCGCGCGCGTCGCGAAAGCGCGCGGGCTCTCGCGCGATCAGGTCGAGTCGCTGGTGGCCCGCCACACGACGAAGCGCCTGTGGGGCGTGATTGGTGAGCCGGTGGTGAACGTATTGGAACTGAATCTCGCGCTCGACGCGACAAGTGAGGCTTCGCGATGACTCTTCGCAGAATGTGGCCCACCATGGCGCTGATCCTCTGCGCCTCCCCCCTTCAGGCTCAGACTTCCACCAGCCCCCTGCAGGCCAGCGGATTCGTGCAGGCTTCCTTCGCGCACGGCACACAGGATCTGGACGGCGCGATCGTAGGCAACCTGTATCTCCCGCGGAACGACGAGTTCCTGCTGGATGCCGCCGCGCTCACGCTTCAGCGGGCGGTGCCCACGGATCGGCCCGGCACCGGCTTCCTGGTCGAGGCCATGGTCGGGAACCACGCGGCAACCATCCACGCCGCCGGGCTCGACGTCGGACCCGAGGAGGACCTGGTCAAGGCCTATCTGGTGGTCGGCCTCCCGGCCCAGTCGTTGCAGGTGTCGGCCGGAAAGATGGCGACGATGCTCGGGTACGAAGGAATCGAGAGCGTCGGCAACCCCAACCTGTCGGTCGGATCTCAGTTCATCTACATCGAGAACTTCACCGACCTGGGTCTCGATGTCGCCTGGACCGGCACCAGCCGGTGGTCGGCTCGGGCCCGGGTCACCAACGGCTGGGACGTGGTCACGGACAACAACAAGCACAAGACCGTGTTCGGGCGGCTGGGCTGGAGCGACGGGACCCGGGGCGTGGCGCTGCTCGGCTACTCGGGCTCCGAGCTTCCGGACAGCGTCGGCGGGCTGCGCTCGGGCCTGGAGGTGTTGGCCAACGGGCGCCTGGGTTCGATCCAGGGAACCCTCCAGCTCGACGCCGGTCGTGAAGAGGCGCTCGACGCGGATTGGCAGGCGGCCGGACTCTGGATTCAGTTTCCGCTTCGCTCCGGCCTCGACCTCGCGTTGCGCGGCGACGTACTCGACGACGCCGACGGCGTTCGTACTTCGGGCGTGACAGGGTTTCCCGCCAACGCCGGCCAGACGGTCGTGTCGATTACCACCACCGCGATCATCCGCGGGATTCCCTCCGCGCTGATCCGGCCCGAGCTGCGCTACGACCACTCGACGCTGGATGTCTACGACGGGCACGGCGATCAGTGGACCGTGGCGCTCGGCGCCGCGATGACCTTCTGAGCGCGCGCTAGTGGAGCACGACCGCACGCGCCGCGCGCGTCTGGCCCGCATCGATCAGACGCACGAGGTAGACCCCGGGCGCCAGCGGCTCCGATCCGGCCAGGCGCTCGACGTGCGAGCCCGCGCCGCTCACGTCGCGCACCAGCACGCGCCGCCCGGCGAGGTCGACGAGCTCGAGCC
>DATKAB010000055.1 GCA_035498555.1 Candidatus Sulfotelmatobacter sp. | reverse complement strand
ATCGAGGTGATCTCGACCGGCTCGGTCGGGCTCGACCTGGCGCTCGGCGTGGGCGGAGTGCCGCGCGGCCGCGTGGTCGAGATCTACGGCCCCGAGTCGTCGGGCAAGACCACGCTGGCGCTCACCATCATCGCCAACGCCCAGCGCAATGGCGGCAACGCCGTGTTCATCGACGCCGAGCACGCGCTCGATGCCGCGTACGCCCAGAAGCTGGGGGTGGACATCAACAACCTCCACGTGGCCCAGCCCGACACCGGCGAAGAGGCCCTCGAGATCGCCGATCAGCTGGTGCGCTCGGGAGCCGTGGACGTGGTGGTGATCGACTCGGTGGCGGCGCTGGTGCCGCGCGCCGAGATCGAAGGCGAGATGGGCGACTCGCACGTCGGCCTTCAGGCACGGCTCATGTCGCAGGCGCTGCGCAAGCTCACCGGCTCGATCAACAAGAGCAACACCTGCGTGATCTTCATCAACCAGATCCGCATGCAGATCGGCGTCATGTTCGGATGTTTCCACTACGACACCCGCGTGGAACTCGCCGATGGCACCAGTGAGAAAATCGGCAAGATCGTGAGCCAGCGCATGCCGGTCGAAGTGCTGTCCTATGACCCCGCCAGCGGTCGGATCGAACCCCGACGCGTGATGAACTGGTTCGACAACGGTCCGGCGGATCACTTCATTCAGTTCGAGGTCGAAGGCGGCTCTTCCGGCCGGCGGTGCTTCGCCGTCACCGAGAATCACATGATCTTCACGCCGGATGGCGAGGTTGCAGCGGGTGAGCTCGAAGTCGGCGATGAAGTGATGACCTCGGTCACGGACTTTGCGCTCACGGAGGATCAGTTGCAGCTCCTGATGGGCAGCGGGCTCGGGGATGGATCACTGCGGACCACCGGCTCTCAAACCGCCGCGTTCCGAGTCGCTCACGGCCCGGAGCAGCGCGAGTACGTCGAATGGAAGCATCGGATGCTGCAGCCGTTCTCACACGCGCTCGGGAAGATGGGAAACGGAATCGGGTTCGACACCAAGGCGATGCCTCTTCTCGCTGAACTCCGCGGGGATCTGTACGACTCCGATGGTGGGCGCATCGCGACCGCGACTCTTCTCGACAAGATCGACGCGCGAGGCCTGGCGGTCTGGTACGGCGACGACGGCAGCTTCGCCGGCTCGTTCGAGAAGTGGGGAAATGGGAAGGCCGTGCTCTACAACAAGTCGCTCGGCGAGCAGGCACGCGAGGCCGTGATCGAGGCGCTCGAACGGCTCGGAGTGGGCCGTCCCCGCGATGACGGGCGCGGATTCTGGTTCAACTCGGAACAGAGCGCCCGGCTTCACGCGCTGATCGCGCCCTACGTGCATCCGTCGGTCGCCTACAAGCTCCATCCCTCTCAACGCGGGAAGTTTCGTTGGGAGGCCGCGGCTTCCGACACCGGCTTGGACGAACGGCGCCAACTTCGTGCGGCCCCCGCGCGCATCACGAAGAAGTACGTGAAGCCCGAGACGCGCGGGATGCATCGATTCGACATCGAGGTCGAGGGATTCCACACTTACCTGGTCGACGGGGTCGCGGTTCACAATTCGCCCGAGACCACCGCGGGGGGGCGCGCGCTCAAGTTCTACGCCTCGGTGCGCCTCGACATCCGGCGCATCGCGACGCTGAAAGAGGCCGAGGTCGCGATCGGCAACCGCACCAAAGTCAAGGTGGTGAAGAACAAGGTGGCGGCGCCGTTCCGCGAGGCCGAGTTCGACATCCTCTACAACGAGGGCATCTCACGAGAAGGCGAGATGCTGGACTACGCGGTGGACAAGGGCGTGGTCCAGAAAGCGGGCACCTGGATGAGCTTCGGCGACGAACGCATCGGTCAGGGTCGAGAGAACGCGCGGCTCTACCTCAAGGAGCACAAGGACGTCGCCGCGAAGATCGAGGCGAAGCTGTTTCCGCTGCTCGGGCTCAAGGTGCCGGGAACGCCGGCAGCTGAGGGCGCGAATGGCGCGAACGCGGCGGCGAAGCCGGCCGCGGGTACCGCGGCCGCGCCAGCGGCTCCGCCCGGGAAACCGGCGGCTCAACCCGCGCGCCCCGCGCCCGCGATGGTCGCGAAGGACGGAAGGCGGTAGGGAGATCGGGCGCCGCGAGAGGCACCCACCCGCGTGGGTCCCGCGGCGCCCGCCCGCTTTCGGCGACTCATTCTCGCGCAAGAGCTCCAGACCATGGTCGAGATCAGCGTCGAAGACGACAAGGTGGTGTTCGAGGTCCAGGGCTGGGATCGCCACTGGGGCCTGACCAGCCGGCTGCGCATTCCGATCGAGCACATCAAGGGCGCGAGCCGCGAGAACCTCCCCGGCATGGGCTGGTTGAACGGCATCAAGATGTGGGGCACCAGCATTCCCAACCTGTTTCGCGCCGGCTGCTTCTTCCAGGACGGCGAGTTCATCTACTGGGACGTCCGGAACCTCGACCACGCGATCGCGGTCTCGCTCGAACACGAGCGCTACAAGAAGCTGATCATCGAGGTCCTCGATCCCGACACCGCGATCGCCGCGATCGAGGCGGCGCTCAGCACGCGGCGGCCATGATCGCCGAGGCTCGCGAAGCGGCGCTCCGGCTGCTCGATCGCCAGCGGCGGACACGCGGCGATCTGGCGCGCCGCCTGCGCGACAAGGGCTACGAGCCCTCGACCATCGCCGAGACGCTCGATCGCCTCGCCGAAGTCGGCCTGGTGGACGACGTCGAGTACGCCCGCGCCTACATCGCCGGCCGCTGGGGCCGGCGAGCCGCCGGCTGGCGCAAGCTCGAGCAGGACTTGCGCGGGCGCGGGGTCTCGGCCGGCGACATCGCCGCCGCCCGCGAGCGCTTCGCGGCCGAGCAGGGCGAGGCCGGCCCAGTCGACGAATCCGCCGCCGCCCGCCGGGTGGTGCAGCAGGCGGCGCGTCGCTATGCTTCCCTCGATCCCCGCACGCGACGGCAGCGACTGACGGCGCTGCTGCTGCGCCGCGGGTTCTCCTACGAGACGATCGAGCAGATCGTGCGCGCCGGCGCAGAGGAATAGCCCGGCGCGGTCCACAACGCGCGGCTTTGTGCCGCGCTCCGAGCCCCACGGAGGAACCATGATTCGGCAGGCGACGGCGGTCTGGAGCGGTGGCTTGAAGGACGGGAAGGGCAGTCTCACCACGCTCAGCAAGGCGCTCAGCAACGTTCCCTACGATTTCCGCATGCGCTTCGAAGAGGCGCCGGGCACCAATCCCGAGGAACTGATCGCGGCCGCGCACGCCGGCTGTTTCTCGATGGCGCTCTCGGGCGAGCTCGGGAAGGCGAACATCACGGCGAAGCGCATCGAGACCACCGCCAAGGTGACGCTCGAGCCGGTGGACGGCAAGCCCACCGTGACCAAGAGCGATCTGTTCCTCGAGGTGGATGCGCCGGGCGCGAGCAAGGGCGCGATCGAAAAGGCCGCCAACGACGCCAAGGCCGGCTGCCCGATCTCGCGGCTGCTGAGCAATACGAGGATCTCGCTGGCGATGACCGTCAACGTGTAGCGTTTCGGTTCGCGCGGCGATTTCGTGCCCCGCGTTCGACCAGCCCCAGACTCACCGAGGCGCGGCCCACCGCCGCGCCTCGTTTCTTGAGGAGGAGCCATGCCCGCCACACCGCACATCGAGAAGCACTTCACCGCCGGCGACACGGTGCGTGACATCGTGATCGGCATGTCGGATGGGCTCACCGTGCCTTTCGCGCTCGCCGCCGGACTCTCGGGGGCGGTCGCGGCCACCGGCATCGTCGTCACCGCCGGGCTCGCCGAAGTGGCGGCGGGCTCGATCGCAATGGGGCTGGGCGGCTACCTGGCCGCGCGCGGCGACGCCGAGCACTACGCGAGCGAGAAGCGCCGGGAAGAGCTGGAGGTGGTCGAGAAGCCCGACGCCGAACGCGAGGAAGTGGCGGTGGTGTTTCGCGAATACGGGCTCACCGAGGCCGAGATCGCGCCGGTGCTGCGCGCTTTCACCGAGCGGCCGAAGGCGTGGGTGGATTTCATGATGCGCTTCGAGCTGGGGCTCGAGGAACCCAATCCGCGCCGCGCGCTGACCAGCGCCGCGACCATCGCCGCGTCGTACGTGGCCGGCGGCCTGGTGCCGCTCGCCCCCTACATGCTGATGCGCGAAGCGCACGCCGCGCTCAAGGTGTCGGTGGCGTGCACGCTGGTCGCGCTGCTCGCGTTCGGGTGGGTGAAGGGGCACTTCACCGGGGTCTCGCCCCTCAAGAGCGGATTGCAGACGGTGCTGGTCGGGGGCCTGGCCGCGGCGGCGGCGTTCGGGCTCGCGAAGCTGCTGCAATAGGGGCGCCGGCAAAGCGTCGGCGCCAGCGGGCGCCCTGCTCGGCGCAAGTGCGCGCGGCTCAGCGCGAGTGTGCGCGCGGCTCAATGGTAGAGCCGCTTGAGGGCTCCCCAACTGCTGGGGCGCGCCGCGGTCGGAAGCGGATGACTGCTCGCGCGACCCGCGTGAACCACGGCGATCTGGTACTCGGGGCCCAGGCTGAAGTGGATGAGCGTGAAGTACTCGACGATCTCGCCGTGGAGCGTCATCGTCAGATTGAGGACCACAGTCCCCACGTACCCCACCGGGAAATCGGCCAGGAGCCAGAACACGCCGATCGGGAACACGTTTCGGGCCGTTTCTCCGGGCAGCACCTTCGCGAGCAGCGGGCTGCCGGGGAGCATGGTACCGACCGCCTCGAGAGGGTGGATCGGAGTCACCGGTGAAGCGGAGTTCGCGATGGTCGCATGCCCCACCACGCTGGGATCGGACGACAACACCGTGAAGGTCGCCCCGGACAGATCGGCTTGTCCGATGTCGGTCGCGCCACGATTCACGATGAGCGCTATGTCGTTTCCGTAGCTGAAACCGGAGACCCCCGGGCTCGCCACCACTTCGATCGAGTCGGCGAAGATGAGATCGAAGCCCGAAGCGCGAGCGCCGACGTGGAGTGAGCAAAGCGCGAGGGCGGTGAGGGCGAATCGAACCAGTGCGGGCCGGGACATGGGGTACTCCTTTCACCGGGTTGGGTGGTGCCTGCGGGTCCGAGGCAGCATGGAAATGGTGGCTCCTCGCCACGCGCCAGGCAATGGGAGAATTCCGGACACCGTGCCGCTGACGCGCGAGGGCCGTTTCCGCTATCTTGTCGCGTCTCTGCATCCTGACCTTCCCGCGCCGCCTCTGCCGAGAGACGCCGCGCCGCCCATGTCGGAGCCCGGATGACTTCGCCCACCTCCACCGCACGCACTGCCGCCCAGCTCCGCCGCGCGTTCCTCGATTTCTTCCGCCAGCACGGCCACACCGAGGTGCCGAGCTCGCCGCTGGTGCCGAACGATCCGACGCTGCTGTTCACCACCGCCGGCATGGTGCAGTTCAAGCCCTACTACACCGCCAGCGACGTGCCCTACACGCGCGCAGTCTCGGTGCAGAAGTGCCTTCGTCTCACCGATCTCGACAGCGTCGGGCTGACGCCGCGGCACGGCACGTTCTTCGAGATGCTCGGCAACTTCTCGTTCGGGCCGCGCGAGCGCGGCGCTTACTTCAAGGAAGAGGCGATCGCGCTGGCCTGGGAGTTCGTGACCCAGGTCCTGGGGCTTCCCAAGGGTCGACTCTACGCCTCCGTGTTCGAGGGCGAGGGATCGCTGCCGCGTGACGACGAAGCGGTGGCGCTGTGGAAGAAGGTGGGGCTCGCGGAGAGCCGGATCGTTCCGCTGGGCCGCAAGGACAATTTCTGGGGTCCTGCCGGCGGCGCGGGCGCGTGTGGCCCGTGCAGCGAGATCTACTTCGATCTGGGAGAGAGGCGCCCCGACTACCTGGCGCCCGGCGCGTTCTGGGGTGAACGGCCCGGCGATCCCGGCGATCGCTACATGGAGTTCTGGAACCTGGTGTTCCCGCAGTTCGACGCGCAGGCCGACGGCACGCTCAAGCCGCTGGCGCGCCCGGGCATCGATACCGGCATGGGCATCGAGCGGCTCTCGATGATCGTGCAGGAGAAGAGCATCATCTTCGACACCGACGTGTTCGAGCCGATGGTGCGAACGGTGCGCGAGCTGGGATCGCCGAAGCCGCGCGATTCGCATGCAGCGATTCGCGACGCCCGCATCATCGCCGACCACGTGCGCGCGCTCACCTTCCCGATCGCGGAGGGTGCGCTGCCCGGCAACGAGGGCGCGGGCTACGTGCTCCGCCGCCTGCTGCGTCGCGCCGTCACTCGCGGACGCTCGCGGGCCGGGCTCGACATCCATGCCACGTTCCTGGCCGCCGTCGCCGGGCAGGCGATCGACATTTTCGGCGGACACTATCGCGAGCTGGTCGAGCATCGGGCTCAGATCCTGCGGGTGCTCGAGCACGAAGAGGCCGGCTTCGGCGAAACCTTCGAGGCCGGCATCGCGCGGCTCGAAAAACTGCTCGAAGGCGTCGCCAATCGCCTCGACGGACGCGAGGCGTTCGTGCTCCACGACACCTACGGATTCCCGATCGAGCTGACCGAGGAGATTGCCGCGCAACGCGGGGTCACCGTCGATCGCGCCGGCTTCGATCGCGCGATGGACGAGCAGCGCGAGCGGGCCCGCGCCGCCAGCAAGTTCGCGAAGGGGGCGGAGGCGCGAGAGCAGTGGGTCGAGGTGACGGGCGGCCCGGACTCCGAATTCCTCGGCTATCAGACCCTCGACGCCACCGGCATCCAGCTTCGCCGCTGGCGCGAGAGCGGGGAGGGCCACTTCGAGGTGGTGCTCGATCGCACGCCGTTCTACGCCGAATCGGGCGGGCAGGTCGCGGATCGCGGCGCGCTCGAAGCCGGGAGGATCTCGGCGGGCGTGAGTCACGTGTACAAGGAGGGCGACGCGATCGTGCATCGGCTCCTGCTCGCGCCCGTCGATCGTGAAGCGCTCGTCGAACACGGGCGGCGCGGGCAGCTGATCGGGCGCGTCATGCGCGAATGGCGCGCTCCGGTGATGCGCCATCACACCGCCACGCACCTGCTGCACGCGGCGCTGCGCTCGACGCTGGGAACGCACGTGAAACAGGCCGGCTCGCTGGTGGCGCCCGATCGCCTGCGCTTCGACTACTCGCACTTCGAGGGGCCGTCGCCCGAACAGCTCGCGACCATCGAGAAGCGGGTCGCCGATTGGGTCCACGCGAATCGCGAGGTGAGCTGGCAGGAGCTGCCGCTCGACGAGGCGAAGCGGCGCGGCGCGATGGCGCTGTTCGGCGAGAAGTACGGCGCCCGGGTGCGGATGGTGACGGTGGACGGCGTTCCGGCGCTCGGTATCGAGCCCAGCCTCGAGCTGTGCGGCGGCACGCACGTTTCGAGAACCGGCGAGATCGGCGACTTCCTGCTGGTCGCGGAGTCGGCGATCGCCGCCGGCGTGCGGCGCGTCGAAGCGCGCTGTGGGGAAGAGAGCCACCAGTTCCTGCGCGGCGAGATCGCGCGCTTTGGCGACGCCTTCGCCACCGCGGGCGAGAAGCTCGACGCCGAGCTCGGCGCGTTGGCCGGCGAGAACGCCGAGCGCGACCGTGCCGCGCGCCGAGCGCAGGTGCAGGACGCCGTCGAATCGGTTCGCGCCGGCGCCGCGGCGCTCGTCGCTCGCGTTGGCCACGAACCGGCCACGGTGGTGCGCGAGAGGTTGCGCGCGCTCGAGCACGAGTCGACCGCGACGCTCGAAGGCCTGAAGCAGGTGCTCGCCACGCTCAGGAAGGCGCAGTCGGAAGCCGCGCGCGGCGGGCTCGAGGCCGAGATGGCGAAGCTCGCCGGCCAGGCGGTCGCGGCTCCCGGCGGCCGGTGGGTGGTGGCCCAGATTCAGTCGGAAGCCGACGCCGGCGCGGTGCGCGACGCAGCCGACCAGCTGAGCGGCGCGCTGAAGCGCGGCGCCGCGGTGCTGGCGCTCAGGAGCGGTGAGAAGCTCACGTTCGTGGCGAGCGTGACCGCCGATCTGGTCGCCGAGAAGAAGCTCAACGCTTCGGATCTGGTGAAGAAGGTGGCACAGGTGACCGGCGGCTCGGGCGGCGGCAAGCCGCATCTGGCGCTGGCCGGCGGCAAGGACGCGAGTCGGCTCGAGGCGGCGCTCGACGAAGCGCGCCGGCTGCTGAAGGAAGCGCTGGCGTGAAGGCGCTCGTCCTGGCCGGCGGCCGCGGCACGCGGCTGCGCCCGATCACTCACACCAGCGCCAAACAGCTGGTGCCGGTGGCCAACAAACCGGTGCTGTTCTACGGACTCGAAGCGATTCGCGACGCCGGCATTCGCGAAGTCGGCATCATCGTCAGCGATCCGCGCGAGATGCTGCGCCCCGATCATCGCACCGGCGAGATGGTGACGGTGATGGTCAACAGCCAGGCCGAGATCCGCGCCGCGGTCGGCGACGGCTCGCGGTTCGGGCTTAGCGTCACCTACATCGAGCAGGAGGCGCCGCTGGGGCTCGCGCACGCCGTCAAGATCGCCGAAGGCTACATGGGCGGAGAGCCGTTCGTCATGTACCTGGGGGACAACCTGATCAAGGACGGCATCACTCCGTTCGTCCGCGAGTTCGAAGCCGAGAAGCCCGACGCGCAGATCCTGCTCGCTCACGTGAAGCACCCCGAGGAATTCGGCGTCGCGGTGCTCGAAGGCGATCGCGTCACGCTGCTCGAGGAGAAGCCGAAGCAGCCGCGCAGCGATCTGGCGCTGGTCGGCGTCTATCTGTTCAGCAAGTGCGTGTTCGAGGCGGTGAACGCGATTCGTCCCTCGGCGCGCGGCGAGCTCGAGATCACCGACGCGATTCAATGGCTGATCCAGGCAGGGCGGCGCGTGCGCTCGCACGTGATCGGCGGCTGGTGGAAGGACACCGGCAAGGTCGAAGACATGCTCGAAGGCAATCGCATGATGCTGGGCGGGCTCGAGCCGAAGGTCGAAGGCCGCGTCGACGAAGGGAGCGCCATCGAGGGCCGGGTCTCGATCGGGCGCGGCACGGTGGTGGAACGCTCGCGCCTGCGCGGGCCGCTGGTGATTGGCGCCAACGCCCGCATCGCCGACGCCTACATCGGCCCGTTCACCTCGATTGCCGACGGCGTCGAGATCGTCCACAGCGAAATCGAGCACTCGATCGTGCTCGAGCGCAGCCGCATCCTGCACGTGCCGCAGCGCATCGAGTCGAGCCTGATCGGCAAGGACGTGCTGGTGAGCGCGAGCGCCAGCCGGCCGCGAACGCACCGGCTGATGCTGGGCGATTCGAGTCGCCTGGAGCTGGCCTGAAACCGGCGTGGATCGGCGCTGCGGAGCTGCCGAAGATCTGAGCAGGGCGGGAGGGACGCGATGAAACGACGGAGAGCGGAACGGAGTCCGCTGGAGGCGCAGGCTCGCGGCTGGCTGCGCGACGCGGTCGCGACCTTGCGCCGCACCGAACAGGAATGCGCGCCGGCGGTGGCCGAGGCCGCCGAAGCCATCATCGGCTGTCTCGAGACCGGCGGCACGGTGTTCTTCTGCGGAAACGGCGGCAGCGCCGCCGACTCGCAGCACCTCGCCACCGAATTCGCCGGTCGCTTCCAGACCGATCGCGCCGCCCTCGCCGCCGTGGCGCTCACCACCAACAGCTCGGCGCTCACCGCGATTGGAAACGACTACGGCTACTCGCACGTCTTCTCGCGCCAGCTCGAGGGGCTGGGTACCCCGGGCGACGTGCTGATCGCGATCAGCACCAGCGGAGGCGCCGAGAGCGTCCGGCGCGCCGTCGCCACCGCGCGCCGCCTCGGCATGACCACGATCGCGATGACGGGAACGAAGGGGCGAGCGTTCGCCGACTCGTGTGACATCGCGCTGATGACCCCGCACGACGTCACCTCGCACGTCCAGGAAGGACACATCGCGATGGGACACGCGCTGTGCCTGCTGGTCGAAGCGGCGATCTTCCCGGCCTCCGGGATCCCGGCCGCGAAACGCCGCGCCGCGCCGCGCCGCGGCGCGCGGCCGCGCCGGCGGCGGAGCGCGCGGTGATCGGCGGTCTGATCCGCTCGCTGCGGCCGAAGCAGTGGACCAAGAACCTGCTGGTCTTCGCCGGCGTCCTGTTCTCGCGCCAGGTGAGCGACCCGCAGCTCGCGCTGCGCGCGCTGGTCGGCTTCGTGACGTTCTGCCTGCTGTCGGGCTCGGTCTATCTGATCAACGACCTGCGCGACGTCGAGGCCGATCGCCGCCACCCCAAGAAACAGCGCCGGCCGCTGGCCTCCGGCGAGCTGCCGATGGCGGCGGCGTGGGGCGCGCTGATTCCGCTGGCGGCGGTGATCGGCGCGTTGTCGTGGTGGCTGGGGCCGGGGTTCTGCGCGGTCGCGGCGACCTATCTGGTCATGAATCTCGGCTACAGCTTCTGGCTCAAGCGCCAGGTGCTGATCGACGTGTTCGTCGTGGCGACCGGATTCGTGCTGCGGGCGATCGCCGGCGTGGCGCTGCTGCTGCCGGTGGCGCCCGCGACCGCGCTCTCGCCATGGCTGCTGGTCTGCACCTTCTTTGGCGCGCTGTTCCTGGCGCTGGCCAAGCGCCGGCGCGAGATCGAGAATTCCGGCGCCGGAGCAGGTGATCAGCGCGAGGTCCTCAAGCTCTACAGCCGCGAGCTGCTCGACGGCCTGCTCATGATCACCGCCGCCACCAGCCTGATGAGCTACGCGCTCTACACCATCTGGCCGGGGACGGTCGCCAAGTTCGGCACGGAAGCCCTGCTCTACACCGTTCCGTTCGTGGCCTATGGGATCTTTCGCTACCTGTACCTGGTCCGCGCCTCGGACAAGAGCGAGGATCCTTCGCAGGTGCTGCTCAGCGACCGGCCGATGGGCGTCTGCGTGCTGCTCTATCTGCTCGCGGTCGTGCTGATCCTCTACCGCCCCTGATGCCGGGCGACGGGTTCCGGCGCGTGCGCGTCACGGCGCGCGCCAAGGTCAATCTCGGACTGGCGGTGGGACCGCTGCGGCCGGACGGCTTCCACGAGCTGATCACGGTGTTCCAATCGATCTCGCTCGCCGACACGTTGGTCGCTGCGCGGCGCGCGAGCGGCTTTCGGCTGCGGGTTCGCCACGAGAACGTCGCCCTGCCGGAAGGCGGCCCGGCGCTCACTGACCGCGTGCCGGCCGGCGCCGAAAATCTCGTGCTGCGCGCGGCACGATTGTTCCGGCAGCGCGTGGGATTCGAGGGCGGCGCCGAGTTCACCCTCATCAAGCGCATTCCCGCCCAGGCCGGACTGGGGGGCGGGAGCGCCGATGCCGCGGCCGCTCTGCGCGCGCTCGAAGCGCTGAGCGGCAGGCGCCTCGCGCGCGCGCGGCGTTTCGATCTCGCCGCCGAGCTCGGTTCGGACGTTCCGTTCGCGACGATCGGCGGCACCGCGCTCGGCCGCGGCCGGGGCGAAAAGCTCGAACGCCTGCGTCTGGATCGACCCTTTCGCGCGCTGATCGTGGTGCCGCGTTGGCGCGTGTCGACGGCGCGCGCCTATCGTCAGATCGACATGAAAAAATTTGCCTTGACACGTTACATGGCGACCCTAAGATCCGCTTCACTTCTCCGGCGCGCGCCGGTTCGACCGGGTCGTGCGCTGCGCCTGGGGAACTCGTTCGAGGACGTGCTGGGCGAGAATCGCAAACGTTTTCTCGCTCTCAGGAACCGGCTGCTCCGAGCCGGGGCGGTCGCAGTTCGGCTGTCGGGCAGCGGTTCCGCGGTGCTGGGCATCATTCCGTCAGGTGTTGCTTCTCACGTCGTCGCAGGCCGCCTCGCAGGGAACGAGCCGCGGTACGCGGTGAAGTCCGAACGCAACGGCTTGCGAATCGAGTTCCTCCCGTAACCGGGGCTGGAGGCAAGGACGCTGGACAAGGCTCGGGCGGCACGGTCGAGCCCCTTCGGGGGACGTCATCAGCGAGCCAGCTCTCCCCGCACTAAGGAAGGCTGCAAGGTGAGAGTCATATGATCGAGATCACCGAGGTCAGGGTGTCTCTGCGCACGGACGACAAGCTGAAGGCGTTCGTCAGCATCACCCTCAACGACTCATTCGTGATCCGCGGACTCAAGATCATTCGGGGCAACTCGGGGCTGTTCGTCGCGATGCCGAGCCGGAAGCGGCCCGACGGACAGCATCAGGACCTGGCGCATCCGATCAACGATGCGACGCGTCGCTATCTCACCGATCGCGTCATGACGGAGTACGAGCGCGAGCTGATCCAGGCCGGTGCGCTCGGCCCTCCGGCGACCGAGGCGCACGCGAACGACTATTGAGATCGCGAAATCTCCGGGTCCGCCGGCCGTTCTCCCGCGAGAACCGGCCGCCGGCCGGGCGCTGCGCTTTCTCCCCCCGCTGCCGCGGGGCGATTGACTTCCCGCGCTCCCGCCCGTAGTCTGCTCCGGCTGTTTTCGCAGCACCCGACCCTTTCGGCCAGTTGCCATCACCCCTGGCGCGATACCGGCGCCCGGTCCGTGACGGATGTCCCGTTCTGTTGGTGGGGCGTGGCCAAGCGGTAAGGCACGAGACTTTGGATCTCGCATTCGGAGGTTCGAATCCTCCCGCCCCAGCCACCGTTCCAGCGGTCGGCGGGGAGGGCGGGCGCGTTCCGAACGCGTCCGCCCCGGCCTGAGCCGTTTGCGCCGCTCCTCGCCCGAGGAGAGCACGCGTGGAGCCGTTTCGCATCTTCACGGGAAATGCGAACCGTCGTCTGGCGCAGGCGATCTGCAACCAGCTGAAGACCGCGCTCGGAGACGCCGACGTCTCGCGCTTCGAAGACGGCGAGGTCTCGGTCAAGTTCAACGAGAACATCCGCGGCATCGATGTGTTCATCGTGCAATCCACCGGCGCTCCCGCCGAGAACCTGATGGAGCTGCTGGTGATGCTCGACGCCGCCAAGCGCGCCTCGGCGCGCCGCGTGACCGCGGTGGTGCCCTATTTCGGCTACGCGCGCCAGGATCGCAAGGACCAGCCGCGCGCGCCGATCAGCGCCAAGCTGGTCGCCAATCTGATCACGGTGGCCGGCGCTGATCGCGCGCTCACCATGGATCTGCACAGCGCCCAGATTCAGGGCTTCTTCGACATCCCCTTCGACCATCTGTATTCGGCGCCGGTGCTGGTCGACTACTTCGCGCGCAAGAAGATTCCGAACTTGATGGTGGTGGCGCCCGACATCGGCAGCGTGAAGATGGCGCGCGCCTACGCCAAGCGCCTCGGCGCCGAGCTGGGTCTGGTGGACAAGCGCCGCCCGCGTCCCGACTCGGTCGAGATCATGAACATCATCGGCGAGGTGGAGGGCCGGAACTGCGTGCTCTTCGACGACGTCGTCACCACCGCTCGCACGCTCTGCCAGGCGGCCGAGGCCATTCGCAAGGATGGCGCGCGGGAGATCTACGCCGGCGTCACGCACGGCGTGTTCAGTGCCGACTCGCTGGCGCGGATCGAGGCCTCGCCGATCAAGGAGCTGGTCATCACCGACACCGTGAATCACGAAGGCATGGGCGTGCCCGCGAACGTGAAGGAATTGTCGATCGCCGGTCTGCTGGGCGAGGCCATGCAGCGCATCCACGAAGAGCGTTCACTGAGTTCGTTGTTCATCTGATCCGTCCCGATCCGCCATGACGGCGGGCTCATCCCGGCTCGTCCGGGTCATTCAGGAGGTTCCATGGCAGTCATCCCATTGACCGCGTCCCGGCGCGAGAGCCTGGGCAAGGGCGGCGCACGCAAGTCGCGCAAGGCCGGCCAGATTCCGGGCGTGCTCTACGGGCATGGCGAGACGCCGGTCGCCGTCGCGGTCGCGGCGCGCGACTTCGACGTCGCGCTTCGCGAGCACAAGGGCGGCAACCCGATCGTGAGCCTGGCGGTGAACGGCAGCGAGTACACCGCGCTGATTCGTGCGGTCCAGTACGACCCGCTCACGCAGGGCATCCTGCATCTCGACTTCCAGCACATCTCGCTCACCGAGCAGATCGAAGTGAAGGTCGCGATCCGCCTCACCGGGCTTCCGGTCGGCGTGAAGGACGGCGGCGGCATTCTCGAGCCGATCCTGCGCGAGGTCGAGGTGCGCTGTCTCCCGACCGCGATACCCGCGTCCATTGAAGTGGACGTGTCGCACCTCAACATCGGCGACTCGATTCACTTGCGCGACCTGACGGTGCCGAACGTCGTGATCCTCACCGATCCCGATTCCACGCTGGCCACGGTCGTGCCGCCGACGGTGATGGAGGAGAAGCCGGCCGAGGAAGTGGCGGTGGCGGCGGAAGCGGCGCCGACCGAACCCGAGGTCATCTCCAAGGGCAAGAAGGAAGAGGGCGAGGAGGCCCCCGAGGCCAAGGAGAAGGAAAAGGGCAAGGAGAAGGAGAAATAGCGAGCGGTGCCGCTGGTGCTGGGTCTCGGCAATCCGGGAGCGCGCTACGCGCGGACGCGCCACAACACCGGGGCGCGGGTGGTCGAGCGCGTGGTGGCGAAGGTTCACGCCGAGCCGCTGCCCGAGGCGTCCGAGTATCGGGCGTGGCACGCCCGGATCGAGGAGCAAGACCTCGACCTGATGGTGTCGAGGACTTACATGAACGACACCGGCGCGGCGCTGGCGGCCTGGCACTCGCGTCAGGCGCTCGTGCCCGAGGATCTGCTGGTGGTGGTGGATGACGTCTATCTGCCGATCGGAAGGTTGAGATTTCGTGGCACCGGGTCCACCGGCGGACACCAGGGACTCGCGAGCGTCGAGAATGCGCTGCAAAGCCGGAACTGGGCGCGCCTGAGAGTGGGAGTGGGCGCCGCCGAGAGCAGCGAACGGTTGGGCGAGCACGTGCTCGAGGAATTCGAACCCGAGGAGCTGAAGCCGATGGAGCGGGCCATCGAACGGGCCGCCGATGCGGTCGTGTGCTGGACCACCGAGGGTCTGGCCCGGGCGATGAATCGCTTCAATGCCGAAGAAGAGGAGGTTTCGGAATCGTGACCAAGTACGAGACGACGTTCGTTCTCGAGCCCGGGCTCGACGAGAACCGGGTCAACGAGGAGATCGAGAAGCTCACCGGCTGGATCAAGGATCTGGGCGGCGAGGTGCTCGAGGTTCAACGCTGGGGGAAGCGCCGGCTCGCTTACGAAATCAATCGCAAGCGGGACGGGATCTACACGCTGGTGCTGTACCAGGGGGAGGGGCCGCTGGTGAAGGAGATCGAGCGGCGCCTGCACCTGAACGAGTCGGTCATGCGCATGCTGAGCGTGATCCACGTTCCGCCCGAGCTGACCCAGGGTGTTCCCGAGGCCGAAGCGGTCGGGGCGGGGGCCGGCGACGACGGCGGCGACGACTGAGATCGGAACTCCGCGCAATTTCGAATCATGAGCTCACGCCGGGGTTGCTCCCGGCGCGATGGAGGTGAAGCCGAATTCCATGCCAAGAGAAAAAGAGAAGAAGGGCAAGGGCAAGGGCAAGGCCAAGAGCAAGGGCATCGCGAAGAAGAAGTACTGCAAGCTGTGCCTGGAAAAAGTTGGATTCGTCGATTACAAGGACGAGAAGCGCCTTGGACGATTCGTCACGGATCGCGGCAAGATCGTGCCTCGTCGCGTCTCCGGGACCTGCGCTCGCCACCAGAAGCAGCTGACCACGGCCATCAAGCGCGCTCGGGTGCTGGCGATGCTGCCGTTCACCAGTGACTTCTATCGCTGAGGCTCCCCGCCGCGCCCTGGTGACGATGCGCGCTCTGCTGCTGGTGGCGCTGCTCGGTGCCGGCTTGCTGCTGACGCAGCTGCCGTGGGCGATCCTGTGGCTCGCGGTGCCGTTCACCGTCGCGCTGGCGTTGCTGATGGCGTGGCGATTCGGTGCCTGGACGCTGCTGCTGCCTCCGGCGCTGGGCGCGGGACTGGCGCTCTCGCTCGGAGTCGGCGAATCGTGGACCTGGTGGATCCCGGCCGCGGCCTTGAGCGGGGTGTGGATGGGGCTGCGCGAAGAGCGTGGAGCGCCGAGTGGGACGCGTGCCTGGATGCTGCTTCCCGTGCTGGTGCTCGCGGCCGCAACGCCGTGGATGCCTGGCTACGCCGATCGCGTCGCTCGCCTGGACCAGAAGCTCGCGGAGGGCGACGCGCAGATGATCGACACGGCGCGCAAGATGGGACTCTCGCACGAACGACTCGACTCGCTCCGGAGGACCGTGGAACAGAACGCGCCCACTCGAAAGACGCTGCTGCCGAACATCCTGCCGAGCCTGGTGTTCGCCTGGATCGCGCTGCTGGTGGTGGCGGGGCGAACGCTCGGATCCCGGCTCGGCGAGTGGCTGCGCTGGCCGGCGCTCGATCGTCTGCGTCTGCGCGAATGGCGACTGCCGGACGGAGCGATCTGGACCTTCCTCGCCGGGCTCGCGCTGCTGGTTGCGCAGTGGCCGGCTTGGGGACCGACCGCATGGACGCTGCTGCTCAACAGCGGCCTCGGCTTTTGTGTCCAGGGGATCGCGGTCGTAGAATCCCTGATGCTCGCGCGAGGCGTTCCACCTTCTCTGATCGCGCTCACCCTGCTGGTCGTGTGCGTGTTTGCCCTGCCCGTTTTCATGTTCACGACCGCGGTGCTCGGGCTCAGCGATTTCTGGCTGGACTACCGCCGCATGGAATCGTCCCCGAACGGGGATGTCGACTAAGAGGAGAGATCGATGGACGTCATTCTGCTGGAAGACATGGAAGGGCTCGGGAACCGCGGCGCGGTGATCCACGTGAAGCCCGGCTACGCCCGCAATTACCTGCTGCCCCGCAAGCTCGCGATTCCGGCCGGCGAGAAGGCCACCAATCTCTATCAGGAGCTGCTGCGCCAGCGCGATGCCCGCGAGCATAAGCGCATCGCCGAGGCGAAGGCCGAGGCTGCGCGGCTCGACGGGGTCGAGATCAACATTCCGGCCCAGGCCAACGAAGAGGACACGCTGTTCGGCTCGATCACCGGCGCCGACATCGCCGACGCTCTCGCCAGGGCCGGGCATCCGGTGGACAAGCGGCGGATCGAGCTGGAAGAGCACATCAAGCAGCTCGGCAAGTACGACGTGACGGTGCGCATCCACTCCGGAGTGAGCGCCACCGTGCGCGTCTGGGTGGTGCGTTCGTGAGCGCTCGCCGGGCAGTCCGGATTCTCGCCGTGGCCGCGATGATGCTGGCCGCCGGAGTCCCGGCGAACGCCGCCAAGAGCACCAGGACCGACAAGAGCAGCAAGTCGTCGAAGAGCAAGACCTCCTCGGGTGCCAAGCCCGCGGCCCCGGTGCCGGAATCGCTGCAGGTGCTGGTGAAGATCGGCAAGGAGACCATCACGCGCGGTGACGCTCAGCGTCGCCTCGAGGAGCTGCCCGAGCAGGTGCGGGGCAGCTACACCACTCCCGAAGGGCGCCAGCAGCTGCTGGATCGGATGATCGAGGAGAAGGTGTGGATGCTGAAGGCGACCCAGGAGGGCGTGCCCGCGCGGCCCGATGTTCAGCGGCAGCTCGAGCAGTCGCGCCGCGATCTCATCATCCGCACTTATCTGAACGAAGTGATGTCGAGCAACCCGGCGCCGACCGATTCGCAGGCGCGGGTCTACTACGATGCTCACCTTTCCGAATACAAGCTCCCGGCCACGGTGACGATGCGCCACATCCAATCGAAGACCCCGGCCGATTCCAAGAAGATGCTGGGTTACGCGCGCGCCAAGGGCGCGGACTTCGCCGCGCTCGCCAAGAAGTACTCGGCTGACACCCTCACTCGCGCCAACGGCGGCGCGCTCGGCACGGTGACCAGGGAAGGCATGTTCGGATCGCTCGGTGCGCAACCGGCCCTGGCCGAATCGGCGTTCGCGCTCGGCGAGGGCAAGATCGGCGGCCCCTACAAGACCAACCGCGGCTATCACGTGATCAAGGTCGAGAGCATTCATCTCGAGAGCACGCGCCCATTCGACCAGGTCCGCTCGATCATCATGCGCCAGCTCAGCTCGCAAAGCGCGTCCGACTACTACCGGACGCAGCTCGACAAGGCGCGCAACGACGTCGGCATCACCCCCGATTCCACGGCCATCAAATCGTTCCTCTCCACCAGGCGCAGCGCCCGCGACCTCTTCAAGGAGGCGCAGGAGGCGGGACCGCCCGCCGAGCGCGTCGCCAAGTACCAGGCGCTGCTCGAACAGTATCCCGACAGTGACGTGAGCCCGCAGGCACAGTTCATGATCGGGTTCATCTACTCCGAAGAGCTGAAGAAGTACGATCAGGCCGAGCAGGCGTTCCGTCAGCTCCTGGCACGCTATCCGAAGTCGGAGCTGGCGCCCTCGGCTCAGTGGATGGTGGATCACATGCGCACCGAGGACGCCCCATCGTTTCTCAATCTGGAGGCGGACTCGACTCGGGGTGGAGCCAGCTCGGGGTCCAAGAAGGGTCCGACAGGCAAGCCGTGAACGTGGTCGAAGCCCGTGTCCACGGGCTGATCCTCGAGAAGAGCACGCAGCAGAACATCGTCGTGCTTCGCGAAGTCGATGGCGAGCGCATCCTCCCGATCTGGATCGGACCCGGCGAAGCCCAGGCGATCCGACGCATCCTCGCCGAGGAGAGCTTTCCGCGCCCGCTGACGCACGATCTGCTGGTGCTGATCGTCGAGGGGCTGCGAGCCAAGATCTCGCGAGTGGTGATCGCCGATCTGCGCGAAAACACCTTCTTCGCCAGCGTGTTCGTCGAGCGCGAGAGCGAGGTGCTGTCGATCGATGCGCGCCCTTCGGACTCGATCGCGGTGGCGCTGCGCGCCAAGGCCCCGATCTACGTGAACGAGAAGCTCTTGCAGCCCCCGCCTCAGGCCGAGGAGCGAGAGTCGAGTGAGCCCACCGAGGAGACGCCCCCCGAGCGGCCCCTCACCGAGGAGGAGCAGGCAGAGCGCCTGCGTCGCTACCTCGAGAAGCTGAATCCGGAAGACTTCGGCAAGTTCAATCCGTGAGCCGAATCCGCCGCTCGCTCGCCGCCCTGGCGCTGGGCCTGTCGCTCTCCGGCGCCTCGCCGGCGCGGTCGCGGGCCGCCACCGCGCCCCCGGCGCTCGATGCGCACGCCGCCGATTCGCTGTCGACTCGGCGCCCGGCCGGCGCGACGCGCAAGAGTCTCGAGCGCTGGGCGCAAAGCGCCTCGCTCTCCGACTTGATGTGGATTCTGCGTCGCGATCCCGCCGAGCTGGGCGAAGTCGGACCGATGCTCGCCGCGGCCGCCTATCGCCACGTGCCCGCCGACCGCGCGGCGCTGCGACAGCGGCTCTGGGTGCGACTCGACGAGGCCTCGCGCAAGTCGATCGGGCACCGAAGCGGCGGCGGCCCGCCGGCGAGCGAGGCCTCCGCGACACTCGCGCGACCGCTGGCCTCGGTGTTCCGCGTCGCCGCGATTCTTCCCGACAGCGGCGACTACGCCGACTTCGCGCGCGAGCTCCGGATCGGGCTCGACGCCGGGCTCGCTTCGATTCCCGCTCCCGGCGGCCACACGCCGGAGCTCGAGCTGTGGAGCACCGGCAACGACCATCCCGCGCGCTGCGCTGCCGCCCTCGACCAGGCCTCGCGGCATTGCGGCGTTCTGGTCGGCGAGCTGCTGAGCGTCAACACCATCGCGCTCGCCACCGGCGCGCGACTGCTCGACCTCCCGCTCATATCGCCCACCGCCACCGACGAAGCGATCGGGACCGTCGGCCCGGGCGTGTTCCAGATCGGCCCGTCGGGCTGGAGCCGCGGCGCCGCGCTGGCGCGCTCGCTGGTGGACAAGCCCGGCCTGCGCGTCGGCGCGCTGATCTCCGGCGGGCTCGAGCGCAACGCCTTCGCGCTCGGCTTCGGCGCCGAGGCCGAATCGCTGGGGGGCGCTCAAGTCTGGATGCAGGGCTATCCGCCCGGCACGACGTTTCGCGACGAGGTGCGGGCGATGGGCATGCAGCGTCTCGACGCGCTGCTCTGGGACGGCGAGTCGCGCGAGGCCGAAACACTGCTGCGCGAGCTGGCGCGCCAGAAGGTCAGCGTGCGGTTGTGTGGCGGCGAAGAGCTGTCGCCGGAGCGCATGCATGCCGAGAGCCGTCTGCTGCTCGACGGCGTCCGCATCGTCGCCGACGAGTGGCGCCTCCCGTCCGACCAGCAGGCCGCCCTCGACAGCATCGTCGCCGCGCGCGGCGAATCGCGCTCGACCGGCATCCATGTGCGCGGCTGGCTGGCCGGGCGCGCGATCGCCGAGGCGCTGGCGAGCGGCGCGCTATGCCCCGAGGAAGTGGCCGCCGCGCTCGCCGCGCGCTGTGGCGCGGGGCCGTGGCTGGCGAGTCACCGCTTCCTCGACGTGTTCCGCGAGGGCGCCACGCTGCCGCTGGTGGAGGTGTCACACGGCAAGACCAGCCCGGTGGTCCCGTAGCGCCACAGGCGCCTTCCGATTGGCGCGTTGCTCAATAGATCCTGAATCGGTAGCGGATCAGCGCGTACACCTGCAGGGCGGTGCCATCGACGCGATAGGGGCGAAAGCGCGCCTGCCAGACCGCGTCCACGGCCGCGGTTTCGAACTCGCGCTCCCCGGTGCCACCCACCACCGTGACTTCGCTGACATGGCCGGTGGTGTCCACCAGCGCCATCAGCGCGACGCGCCCCTCGACGCCGCGCGAATGCAGATCCTCCGGGTAGACCGGCTCCACCATCGACTCGATCACCAGCTCGTTGCTCGAGACCAGCGGCACGCTCGCCTGGCGCGCACGCGCGCGCGCGCGCACCTCGGCGTCGTCCGGCCCCACGCCCGGCTCGCTCGAGTGCGTCGGGCGCGGGCCACTCTTCACGTCGCTCGGCCCGGGCTTGAGTCCCTGGCTGCCGGCCTGCGTGGGGCGCACGTGGACCTGGCCGATGTCCTCGAGCGGCGCGCGGTAGTCGGGCCCGCCCTCGAGCTGAATGAGCGGCACGTAGCGCTCGGGGCCCTCGTAGCCGAACCGAATCACCTGGTGAAACGGTTTGCGAAACAGCGAGCGCACCGAGGGCAGGGCGAAGGTCAGCAGCAGTCCCAGAGCGACGCCGTTCAGCGCCAGCGTCGTGAGGGCGACGCGGCGCGCGCAGCGCTCGCGTTCGCGAAAGAATGCGTCGATGCCGTGGGACATGAAGGACCCGTTGGATTCAGGTGCGGCCGGATTCGACCGACTATCGAGATACGGGCCCGGGCAACGTGATGCCGCGCTCCGAGTCTAGCAAGATCCGGCGCAGCGGCGCGCGGTCATCCAGCACCTCGATCAGGAGAGGGCCGGGCTCGGTCCGCTCGAAGCGAATGCGGCCGAGTGCGTCGGTCTCGAGCACCAGCGCGTCCCCAAGCCGGACCGGGGCACCGGACAGCGGGCGCCCGGCGCCGTCCTGAACCTGCAGCGAATCGGAAGCCCATGGGAACGGCGCCGGCCATTCGCCGGCGAGGCTCAGGTAGACGGCGTAGGCTTCGGTGCGCAGCCGCGCGGGGGAGAGCCGCCCAAGCGGTGCCGCGGGATCGTCCACGCGGCCGAGCCCGGCGTAGATCGCGGTCGCAGAAGTCTGCTGAATCGGATACTGCGCGTCCTCGCCGGTCGTGGGGCGCGGCAGCCCGAGGCCCGCGGCCAGGTCGGCGAGCCTGCCCGCCCAGCGTTTCCCGCCGGCGCTCGAGAAATAGAAACCGACACGCGGAGCTTCCGCGGCATGGCCGATCCTCACGAACCGATCGGCGTGGAAGCCCTCGGCGAGCTGCACCCGCGCCAGCTCCGACATCGAGGCGTCGGTGTTGCGGGTGAGCCGGACCTCGGCGCCGGCCGATTCGAGCATCGCCGCCAGCGAGCGCGCGACCTCGAGGTTGAGCGAAGCGCCGCGACCGCCCGAAGCGCTGGTTCCGGCCGGGTCGTCTCCACCGCCGGCGGGGTCGATCACGATGCGCCGGCCATGCAGCGCGCCGCCGGCGATCGCGACCCAGCGCGGCGGCCAGGCGCGCTCGCCCACCCACGGGCGATAGCCGTCGAGCGCCGGAAGCCCGCCGCTGTCGGCGCGCGCCGCCGGCAGCCGCAGGAATCCGTCGCGATTGATCCAGGCGAGCCGAGCGTCCGGCTCGCGGGTCCCCGGCGCCGCGCGCAGCGGGGCGCCGTCCGGCATCGTCAGCGCGAAGCCGGTGCGCACCGGCGGTCGCACGCCGTGACGCACCGGCAGCCGGAGCGTGGCTGCGATCGGCTTCGCCCCGCGCCGGCCGCGATCCGCGTTCGTGCCCGCCAGCTCGAATCGGAAGTGCAACGCGGCGGTATCGCGCCGGGAAGGGCTCGGCGGCCACAGGTAGGCCCAGCCCACCCCGTCCGTGATCCGGAGCGTGGTGTCGGGCGGCTGAGAGGACCGGCGTGCCAGATCGAGGACGCGCACCAGGGTGTCGGGAACGAGATTGCCCTCGCGATCGAGCAGCCGGCAGCGGAGACCGATCGGCTGGTTCCCGTCCCACCACGGCTGATCGGGCGCATCGGCGACCAGTCGCTCGGGCGCGGAGCGAAGCTCGAACGCCACCGCCGCGCGCCGCGACGAGCCTTCGCCGGAGAGCCGCGCGATCAGGGTCGCGGTGTGGAAGCCCGGGGCGAGCGGCGTTTCCGAGTGCCACTCGAGGCTCGAGCCGGTGCGCATCGGCTCGACCGGCGCGCCGTCCAGGCGCAGCTCGAGATCGTCGAACGCGCCGCGAATCGTGGCCCGCAGCGCCGGCGACATCGCCACCCGCGCCGAATCGGGAAGCGGCGATCCGTCCTGCCAGGCCGCGAAGCTGTCGACCACCGGCGCCCGGCGCTGGAAGTACGCGGCGATCCCCAGATAGAGCGCCTCGGCCTCGAGCTGGCGCGCGTCCGGCGTCTTGAGCCGCTGCTCGGTCGCCGGATAGGTGAGGTAGCTCGATTCGGTGAGCAGACCCGGCGCTTCGCTCATCCGGAGCACCGCGTAGTTGCCGGGCAGCACGCGACTCGGCGTGATGCCGAGGTTGCGTGCCAGGAATCGCTGCACGTCGGCGGCCGCCTCGAGCGCCGGCCCCTCGTCGCCGAGCTGGAAGTACACGCGGGTCTCGTTCACCTGATGCGAACCGTGCGGATCGGCGTTGTGATGGATCGAGAGAAAGAGGTCGGGATGAAATTCGTTGGCGAGCTTCATACGCGCGGTGAGATCCGAGCGCAGCGAGCTGTCGGCCGGGGTGAGATAGTCGCGATCGGTCTCGCGCGTGAGCACCACCTGGGCGCCGTGCTCGCGCAGGAGGGTCGCGAGATCGAGCGCCACGCCGAGGTTGACCTCGGCCTCGCTGAGCCCGCGCACGCCGAGGGCGCCACGGAAGAATCCACCGTGTCCGGGATCCAGCGCGATGCGCTTCCCGGTCAGCGGTCCGGCGTCCACCGCGCCGAGATCGTCCACGCGTTTGACGTAGCCGGCTGGCGGCCGAGGCGTGGTCGCGCAGCCCGCGAGCAGCAGCGCGAACAGCAGTGCGCGCCGCCGGGAGTCCCTTCCGTGCCGCCATCCCAGGCGCATGAGCCGGCACTCTAGCGCGAGCCGCCGGCAGGCCCAAGCCGCCGAAGCGCCGAGGGTTCCGCCGAAACGACCCTTGCCTCCGTTTCGCCCAGCGTGATACCCCTTCACGTTCGGTTCGACCTCTGGGGCCGCTCACGGGCGCCTCGTGGTACCCAGCCACTCGCTTGCCGGGGCGGACGGGCCCGGCATCGTTGCCCGTTGCAGGGAAGGAGATTCGACATGTCGTTGCGCACCTGGCGGCAGCTCGGATGGATCGCCGTGGTCGGGCTCGTGCTCCTTGCCGGCGGCTGCGGCGGGAAGCCTCATCAGAACGAGCTGGTGATCGGCGAGTACGGCTCGCTCACCGGCGGCGACGCCGATTTCGGGCAGTCCACCAAGAAGGGCGTCGAGCTCGCGATGGACGACCTGGCGGCATCCTCGCAGGGCAAGATCGGCGACCTCACCGTGCGCACCGTGGTGGAGGACGATCAGGGCAAGCCCGAGGAAGCCGCCACCGCGGTGCAGAAGATGATCAATCAGGACCGCGTGATCGCCGTGATCGGCGAGGTGGCGTCGGGCCGCAGCATGTTCGGGGGGCCGGTCTGCCAGCAGGCGGGAGTCCCGATGATCTCGCCCTCCTCGACCAATCCCAAGGTCACGCAGATCGGCGACTTCATCTTCCGCATGTGCTTCATCGACCCGTTCCAGGGAACGGTGATGGCCAAGTTCACCGCCGACAATCTCAAGCTGAAGAAGGTCGCGATCCTCACCGACCTCAAGAACGAGTACAGCGTCGGCCTGACCCAGTTCTTCAAGGAGGCCTTCACGCAGCGCGGCGGCCAGATCGTGGCCGAGCAGTCGTACAGCTCGGGAGATCAGGATTTCCGCGCCCAGCTCACCGCGCTCAAGGCCAAGAATCCCGAGGCCATCTACCTGCCGGGCTACTACACTGAGGCCGGCCTGATCGCGCGCCAGGCGCGCGAGCTGGGCATCAAGGTGCCGATCCTCGGCGGCGACGGCTGGGAAAGCGATCAGTTGATCGGGATCGGCGGCGACGCGCTGGAAGGCTGCTACTACTCGAACCATTTCGCGGTCGACAATCCCGATCCGCGACTGCAGGCGTTCCTGAAGAAGCACCAGGCCAAGTACGGCCAGGATCCCAACGCCATCACCGGGCTGGCATTCGACGCCGCCAACGTGCTGTTCCAGTCGCTCAACAAGCTCTATGAGCAGGATCCCGCGACCTTCGCCGGGCTCGGCTCGGCCAAGGCCGGCACCGACCTGCGGAAGACCGCCGAGCGCAAGCTGCGCGACATCATCGCCACCACCACCAATTTCCCGGGAGTGACCGGCAACATCACGCTCGACGAGAATCGCAACGCGACCAAGCCGGCGGTGGTGATCGAGATCAAGGGCGGCAAGAAGGTCTACACCACCACGATCAATCCGTAGCCGCTTGCATTCCGTGCACGCGCAGCGCTCTCGAACGGGGTCCCGTCGGTGACCGAGTTCCTGCAGCAGATGGTCAACGGCATCACCTGGGGCAGCGTGTACGCCCTGATCGCGCTCGGCTACACGATGGTCTACGGCATCCTCCGGCTGATCAATTTCGCGCACGGCGACGTCTACATGCTCGGCGCGTTCTTCGCCTACTACGTCGCGCGTTTCACCAACGCCGCCTCGAGCCCGAACCCCTTCAAGGCGGTGATGGTGCTGCTGAGCTCGATGGCCGGCTGCGGGATCGTCGGCTTCTTGATCGAGCGCTTCGCCTACAAGCCGGTGCGCAAGTCGTCGCGACTGGCGGCGCTGATCACCGCGATCGGCGTGTCCCTGCTGCTCGAGAACGGCGGGCTGCTCCTGTTCGGCGCCGACCCCAAGTTCTTCCCTCAGATCATTCCGGCCCGCAATATCTCGCTCGGCGCCGGGGTGACGATCTCGAACCAGCAGCTGATCGTGATCCTGGTATCGCTGCTGCTCATGTACCTCCTTCGCGTGATCGTGATGCACACGCGCACCGGCAAGGCGATGCGCGCGGTGTCGTACAGCCACACCGCCGCGTCGCTGATGGGCATCTCGGTGGACCGCATCATCACCTTCACCTTCGTGCTGGGCTCGATGCTGGCGGCCGCGGCCGGCGTGCTGGTGGCGCTCCAGAATCCCAAGATCGAGCCCTACATGGGCATCATGCCGGGCCTGAAGGCCTTCGTGGCCGCGGTGCTGGGCGGCATCGGCGACATTCCCGGCGCGGTGCTGGGGGGCCTGGTGATGGGGATCGCCGAGGTGCTGGTGGTGGGCTACGTGTCGCCGACCTGGCGGGACGCCATCGCCTTCATTCTGCTGATCGTGATCCTGCTGGTGCGCCCCTCCGGCATCCTCGGCAAGCATTCCGCGGAGAAGGTGTGACGTGCGCCAGCTGATCTGGCTGGCGGGCTCGATCGCCGCGCTCGCGGCGATCGGGGTGGCCCTGCCGCGCGCCGTCAACCCTTACGTGCTCCAGGTGATCATCATGTGCGGGATCAACGTGATCCTCGCCGTGTCGCTCAATCTCATCAACGGCTTCACCGGCCAGTTCTCGATCGGCCACGCGGGATTCATGGCGGTTGGCGCCTACGCGTCGACGGTGTTCACGCTGCAGATCGGAGTGAAGTGGGTCGCGGCGCTCGAAGCGCTCGGCGCGCCGGGGTGGCTCGCTCAGGGCGCGGCGCTGCTGATGGCGCTGCTGGTCGGCGGCGGGCTGGCGGCGGTCGCCGGCTACCTGGTGGGTCTGCCCTCGCTGCGGCTGCGCGGCGACTATCTGGCGATCGTGACCCTGGGATTCGGCGAGATCATACGAGTCATGATCCTCAACATCGACGCGATCGGCGGCGCGCGCGGCATCGCCGGAATCCCGGTGTGGACCAACGTGTTCTGGGTCGGCGCCGGCGTGCTGGCGGTCGTGCTGGTTTCCCACCACCTCGCCCACAGCACCCACGGGCGCGCCCTGTTCGCGATCCGCGACGACGAAGTGGCCGCCGAGGCGCTGGGCGTGGACACCACGCGCTACAAGGTGATGGCCTTCGTGATCGGCGCGTTCTTCGCCGGAGTCGCCGGCGGCCTGTTTTCGCACTACCTCACCGCCGTCAACCCCAACTCGTTCACCTTCCTCAAGAGCATCGAGGTGGTGGCGATGGTGGTGCTGGGCGGCATGGGCAGCATCAGCGGTTCGGTGATGGCGGCCATCCTGCTCACGCTCGCGCCCGAAGTGCTCCGGCCGGTCAAGGACTACCGCATGGTGTTCTATTCGATCATGTTGATCGTGCTCATGATCACGCGCCCACAGGGTCTGATGGGAAGCCGCGAGCTGTCGCTGCCGGCGTTCCTGCGCCGCCGCCGCAGCGCCACGGGACCGGCGTGAGCGGCGGGTGGGCGGAAGGGTCCGAGGGGCCGAGGCACACGAGCGGCGCCACGCTGCGGCTCGAGCGAGTGACGATGCAGTTCGGTGGTCTCAAGGCGGTCTCCGAGCTGGAGCTGACGGTTCCCTCCGGCGAGCTGTTCGGACTGATCGGCCCCAATGGCGCGGGCAAGACCACGGTGTTCAATTTGATCACCGGCGTCTACGCACCGACCGCGGGCCGCGTCCTGCTCGACGATCAGCCAATCCAGGGACTGAAACCGCACGTGATCGCCCACCGCGGGATCACGCGCACGTTTCAGAACATCCGCCTGTTCTCGACGCGCTCGTGCCGAGACAACGTCTGCATTGCCGGGCACCAGCACGCGCGCGCCGGACTGCTCGACGCCCTGGTGCGCACCCGGCGGTTCGAGCAGGACGAACGATCGCTGATGCGGCAGGCCGACGAAATGCTGGCGGTGATGGAGCTCGAGGCGCGCGCCGACGTGCGCGCGGCCGACCTTCCCTACGGCCAGCAGCGGCGTCTCGAGATCGCGCGCGCGCTGGCCGGCCGGCCCCGCCTGTTGCTGCTCGACGAACCGGCGGCCGGGCTCAATCCGCAGGAGAGCGATGGGTTGATGCACCTGATCGAGGACATCCGGCATCGCTTCGCGGTCACGATCCTGCTCATCGAGCACGACATGCGCGTGGTGATGGGCATTTGCCGGCGCATCGCCGTGCTCGACTACGGCGTCAAGATCGCCGAGGGCACCCCGGAGCAGATTCGCACCGATCCCCGGGTGATCGAGGCCTATCTCGGTGAAGAGGTCCACGCCGATCTCGGCGGCGGACACTGATGCAGCTCGAGATCGAGAACCTGGACGTCTACTACGGCGCGGTCCATGCGTTGAAAGGCGTCTCCCTCCACGCCGACGCCGGCGAGATCGTGACGCTGATCGGCGCCAACGGCGCCGGCAAGAGCACCCTGCTGCGCACCATCTCGGGGCTGCTGACGCCGCGGGCCGGCAAGGTCCTGTTCGAAGGCCGCGATCTCTCCCGCGTACCGCCGCACGAGATCGTGGGACTCGGGATCTCGCAGTCGCCCGAGGGGCGCATGGTGTTCGCCAATCTCTCGGTGGAGGACAATCTCGAGCTGGGCGCCTACCGCCGGCGCGATCGGGCCGGCATCGCGAAGGACCGCGCCGAGGTGTTCCGCATGTTCCCGCGGCTGCTCGAGCGCCGCCGTCAGGCGGCCGGCACGCTGTCCGGAGGCGAGCAGCAGATGCTGGCGATGGGCCGCGCACTCATGTCGCGCCCGCGACTGCTGTTGCTCGACGAGCCGTCGCTCGGGCTCGCACCGCTGCTGGTGCGCGAGATCTTCAAGACGGTGATCGAGATCAATCGTACCGGCGTGACGGTGCTGCTGGTCGAGCAGAACGCCCACATGGCGCTGTCGGTGGCGGGACGCGGCTACGTGCTCGAGACCGGCTCGGTGCGTCTCGAGGATCGCGCCTCGGCGCTGCTCGAAAATCCGCAGGTGAAGAGCGCGTATCTGGGGGGATAACGTGTTGTTCGATCCGTGCGCGGATCCGATCCGCCCACCGGGGTCCGTCACTTCGGCACGCTCGCCCGGGCCATCCGGGCCCGGGCTTCGCTAAGCGAGCCGCGCGCCCGCCCATCCCTGGGCTCCTGCGCGCGGCTCGATTACCTCGTGACGGACCCCGGCGGACGGCTCGTGTCCGCGCCGCCTAAGCCGCGCGCTTCTTGCGCCCTTCGCGCGCGAGCCGCACCAGCCCCTCGATGTCCTCGATCGTGAACGGCTTGCTCACCACCGCGTCGGCGCCGCCCTCGCGCAGGGCGTCGGGACTCACTTCGGCGCCCCAGCCGGTGATGATCGCGATCGTCACGTCCGGATCGCGATCGCGCAGGGCGCGGGCCAGCTCCCAGCCGGTCATGCCCGGCATTCCGAGATCCGTGAACACCACTTCGTAGCGGCCGCGCTCGTAGGCCGCCAGCGCCGCCGAAGCGGATTCGAACACCTGAGGGTCGTGCCCGAGCGAGGCGAGGATGTCGCCGAGCAGTTCGCGGACCGCCGGCTCGTCGTCGACCACCATGACTCGAGCGTGGGCCTCGTCCGGAGCGGTTCCCGCGGGGCGCGCGCGTTCCGCCACCGTGCGCAGCGCGCGCGGCAATGACACCTCCATGCGCGTGCCGCGGCCCGGAGTGCTGTGGACCATGATCTCGCCGCCGGCCCCGTGAATGATGCCGTACACCACCGACAGGCCGAGGCCCGTGCCGCGCTCGCCCTTGGTGGTGAAGAACGGATCGAAGATGCGCCGCTGGATGTCGCTCGACATGCCCACGCCATCGTCGGCGACCTCGGCGCGCACGCGATCCGTTTCGACGTGAGTCGAGAGGCGGATGGTGCCGCCGGTCGGCAGCGCGTCGATCGCGTTGAGGATCAGGTTGGTGAACACTTCGCGCATCTCGCTGCCGCGTCCCTCGACCGTCGCGCCGGGCTCCGAGTCGATGACCAGCCCGATCGTGCGCCCGAGCGCCTGCGCTTCGCTTTCCCAGCGGGCGCGCGTGAATTCCGCCGCGTCGCGCACGATGCGATCGAGATCCACGACGTCAGCCGCGCTGCCGTGGGCGCCGGCACCGAACTGCCGGAGTCGGCGTACGGTGTCGCCGCCGTCCTGAGCCGCCATCTCGATGATCTCGAGCGCACGCGCGAGCTCGGCCGACTCGATGTCGCCGCTGGCCGCCCGCCGCCGGAGCAGCTGCGCGCGGCCGAGGATCGCACCGAGCACGTTGTTGAAGTCGTGCGCGACGCCGGAAGCCATCTCGCCGGCCACACGCAGGCGCTCGGAGCGCTCGAGGCGCTCACGGGTGTCCTCGAGCTCCGAGACCGCGCTCTCGAGCCGCGAATGGAGCGAAGCGGCGCGCAGGGCGGCGCCGAGGTGGCTGGCGAGTCCCATCACCACGTCCACCTGCGAGGGCGGGAAGGCATCGGCCCGCTCCGAAGCGAGCAGCAGCGCGCCGCCGCCCACATCGCTGCCGAGCGGCACCAGCAGCGCGCGGCGGTAGCCGTCGCGCCGGAGCCCGCGCGCGAGCGACAGCTCCTCGCGCTCGACGTCGATCCGCACCGGTGCGACCGGCTGGCGGTCCAGCCGGCGGAGCAGCTCGGGATCCACGGCCCTGCCCGGGGCGAGCTCGCCCCACGGGAGCGGCGGATCGAATCTCTGGAACAACGCCACCGGACCAGCGCCGTCGCGCAGGGCGAGCGCGGCGCCTCGGCTGCCCGTCACCTGCCGGAGCTGACTCGCCACCACCTGGAACAGATCGTCCAGCCCGCGCGCCTGACGCGCTCCCTGGGTGATCGCGACGATGGCGTCGGTTGCGCGCCGCATGGCCTCGGCTTCACCGACCGCTCGCGCCTGCGCCTCGGTGAGCGCGCTGGCCATGGTGTTGAGCGACTCGGCGAGCGTGCCGAGCTCGTCCCGGCTGCGCACCGGAATCCTTCGGTCGAGCTGGCCGGCGGCGATATCGCGCGCCAG
>DATKAB010000054.1 GCA_035498555.1 Candidatus Sulfotelmatobacter sp. | reverse complement strand
TCAGGAGCAGCTGTCGTGACAGGGCCAAAGAGACTCCCATCCCTGGAAGAGGGGGGTGGACCCCGTCGAGCCCGGCCCGGCGGGGTCGACGGAGTTTTCGGCACTCCGGCGGTCGGTCTGGAGCGCCTTTTCCGGCCGGCTGTCGCTGCAAGGTGATTCTGTCCGCCTAACTGCAAAGTGATTATGTCCTCCCCGGGCCAGTCCGATCGGGCTGGGGTGGGAGTGGGGTGGAGCCCTTCCAGGGATGGTTGGGGCGGGGGCGGCGGATCTGGGTGTACTGGCCAATGCCGCGCTTGCGCGTGCGGGTCCGCACCTTCGCGGCGACGCGATCGTCGATCCTGGTGGATTCTGGGAGGTCGATTCCGAGTGCGGCGCGCTGCGCGGGTCTCGCATTGTCCCGGGGCACGAGGGTGAAGGGTTGGCTCGCGGGCCATGGATGCTCGGCGACGCGCTGCTCGCGGTGGAAGATCTGGAGACGGCCATCGAGTAGCTCGCGGGCTTCGAGGCGGCAGCCCTGCCAGGATCTGCGGTGCGCGCGCGGGGGCAGTTGAACCCAACGTCCCGGCAGCGTGACGGTGTTGTCGCGGGCCACCACGCGGACGTAGCGACAGGAAAGGATGGAGTCGAAGTTGCGTGGAGCCGCTCGCCACGCCGGCACGCACTCGCGGGTCGGGCGCGCGAAGCGCTGATTGAAGTCGCGGATGAACTCGGGCAAGAACATTTCCGCCGCTTCAACCGTGTCGATGGTGCGCAGGCGCAGCTCGGAGACCAGACGATCCTGCAGGGTCTCCCACAGCCGCTCGATGCGGCCCTTGGCCTGCGGGCTGCGCGCCGCGATGAAGCCGACCGCCAGTTCGGTGAGCATCGATCCGAACTGGGTGAGATGCTGCTGTCCGGCCAGTTGTTCGTCGAGCGTCCAGTGATGGTCGTTGCGCACGAACACGCCGAGCCGATCGCCGTAGAGGTTGCCGGGCAGGCCATGGGCTGCTACCAGCCGACGCAGCAGTTCGGTGTAGCCGTGCAGGTCTTCGTACTGGCGAAAGTGCAGCGTGAGGAGCTTGCCGCTGGCGTCATCCATCGCTCCGAGCAGGTTCCACAATGGCCCGCGGTCCTCGAACCACAGGTGCTGGCTGCTGTCGATCAACACCATCGCTCCCTCGCGGGCCTCGCGCTGCCGGCGGGTGCGGTGCTTCGGTGCACGTCGGCGCCGAGTCGGTGCGATCTGTTCGCTGAGCCGGATCTGCCGCACCGTCTCGCGCGAGACCTCGAGCTGCTCGATCTCCCGCAGCTTCTCGGTCAGGTGCGTATCATTCAGGCCCGCGTAGCGGCCACGCAGCCCCGCCACGATCCGGGTGCGATCGGTCTCCTTCAGTCGCCGTACCGACCGGCGACCACGATTGCCGTGCACCAGCCCCTCGACTCCGTCCTGTCGATACGCGGACCTCAGCCGGCGGAACTGCCGCACACTCAGGCCCAGGGCCGAGGCCCCCTCCCGGTTGGTGAGCTTCCCTGCCAGTGCGGCCTGAACCAGGCCCGGCCGCCGGGCTTCCTTGCTGCTCATCGTGTGGTGTCCCATGGGGGAGGACACTTTCACGTTGCAGTTAGGGGAGGACAGAATCATCTGGCAGCGGCAAGCGGCGATCGAGTCCTTGACCGGCGGGTTCGCCGCCGTTAGCGTCCCCTCGATCCGGCGCCCCGAATCTGCCGCCTCAGGGGTCGGGCCTCCGGACTCGACTGCGCCATGGACGACGCTCCCGCTCTTCGTACGCCACGCTCACGCGCCCGAATCGTCTTCGGGCTGATCCTCGCTGCGCTTGCGGGCGGCGCTCTTTGCTGCCGGCTCGTGCCGGGGCTGATTCCCGGCCTGGCCCTCTTCGAAGCGCGATCGGAAGGGATCGCGGTGCGCGGCCGGCGAAGCTCCGCGGCGGAAGCCGAACTTCGCCAGCGCTTCGCCGAACGCGTGGCGGCCCGCTCCGCGATGAATGCGGCGCGCGCCCGCATCCGCTCGAGCCTCGCCGACCGTTTCCCGCCCGGCCCATGGCCCGGCCAGTCGCGCGCGGCCGCCTGCGCCGCCGAGCTGCGCGGCGTGGCGCTGGCGCTCGAGGCGCTCGCCTCGCACGCCCCGCATCCGGCGACGCCGATGGAGGTCGAGCCGCCCGCGCCGTTCGCTGCGGTGCGCGGTGCGATCGCGCGCGCCGCCCGCGCCGGAGATCCGGTCGCGCTCGATTCGTTCTGCCTCGAGGAGCAGTCCCGCTGGAGCGCGTGGTGGACCGAGCGTGTTCGCTCGCTGCCGCCCGAGCGACGAGCGGCGGTGTGGTCGGAGTGGGTGGCCGTCCTGAATGCCCGCGCGAGCGAGCTGGAATCCATGGCCGGGCAGATCGAACCGCTCGTCACGCCGTTCCAGCTGCAGATGGTGCCGTATTTCGCCCAGCTTCGCGCGCTCGCGATCGAGCCTCAGGTGGGCGATCCGTCGCTCCCGCTGACCGAGACGCCGGCCGCTCCTCAACACGTGACGGTACGCCCGGTGCTCGAAACCTGGTTGTTGCTCGCACTGGCCGGAGCGCTGGCGGGGGCGGGGCTCGGCGCCGCGTCGCTCGGAGCGCTGGCCAGGCGCCCGCGCGCCGCGGTGCCCCGCGGACTTCCCGCGGCCGACGCCCGCTCGGTGGCCTGGCTTCAGATCGTGACCGGCGGATCGATCCGCCGCGTGGCGCGCGCCGCCTGCGAGCTGGCCGCCCAGGCGCTGTCGCGGGGCGAGCGGGTGGTGGTGATCGAGGCCTCGCCGCGGCTTCGGATCCATCGGGGCCTCCGGCTCTCGCCTCGGCTCGGCTGGAGCGAGTGCGCGATCGACGGCCTGCCGGCGCTCGGCCTGGTGCAGAACGGCGGCTTCACCGGTCTCTTCCTGCTGGCCTACGGCCGGGCGGGGAGGATTCGCACCTGGCTCCCCCTCGACCGGGTGCTGGAAGAACTTCGGCCGCACTTCTCCCGCGTCGTGCTGGCGCTCGACGATTCGGCCCCGGCCGAAGTCGGAAGCCTGCTGGCGGGGAGAGTGATGAACGGTTGGTGGGCGGGGCCTGGGCCGGGTGGACGGGGGCGCGCCGAGCTGCTTGAAGCCAGATTGTCGATCCTGCTTCGCGACTTGAGCTTGAAGGCTCTGCCGCATCCAACGCTCGAAGCCATCGAACGACGGCTCTCCACGCTCGGCGCGCCGCCTTCGCGGCCGGCACCGGTCGTGCCGCCCGCGCCTGCGCCCCGGCCGGTGCCGGTCGAGATCGCATGGATTTCGAGGCCGGCAGTGCTGGACTCCGATTTGCAACTTCGCCAGCGGCTGCACTTCCTGGCCTGGATGCGCCGTCTGAAGGCGCAGCAGCGGGACCGGGAGCGCGAGACCGCGGCTCCAGTCTGACCCTCCGCCTCGCGCTCCGGATCGATCCACCACCGGCGCGCTGATCCGATCCGCGCCGCCGAAACATACGCGAGGCTTGCGGCGTGGCGCGGGACCGAGAACCGGTCGCTTCCGAAGTCGTATTTCTCCTCGAATTCCAGAACTCATGGGCCTCGCGTCCGGCCGACTGCTGGGCGCGAGCCGAAACCCTGGGGCACGCGACCGAGCTGGGCGGGGCCGCTCTGGTGCTTCCGGACGACGGGCGCGCTCCGGAGTCGGACGAAGCCCTGCCCGGGCCGATCAGCTGCTTCGACCGCCGTGCGTGGCGAGAGGCGGTGCTCGAATTCACGCGGGCCGGGGGCGGCGGCACGCTGGTGGTCGCCGGCGAGGACTCGCCGGCGAGGCTGCGCGAGATCGCGGCGCTGTGGCCGGGCTCGGTGAAGCGCTGGCCCACCACGCTCGGCCCGGATGCGGAGCGCAACGATCTCGCGCTGCGCTGCGCGGTGGCCGCGCGCCCGCGCGCACCGCGCACGCGAGTCCCGCTCTGGGACGGAAACTACCTGCTGGCGCCGGCGGCGCTCGCCGGCGACGCGGGCCGGGCCTGGATCGAAGCGTTCGCGTTCCTCGCCCGCGAGCAGGACATGATCGACCTCGTGATCCTCGCCGAGCCCGCGCCTTCGCTCCAACGACTGGCGCGCAGCCTCGGGGTGGCGCTCCGCGTGCACTGGATCGGCGCCTCCCCGCTGCGCGCGGAGTGCCTGTGGATGGCCTGTGCATCCGCGCTGCTGGTGGGCGGCGAACTTCCCGAGCCGCCGGCGCTGGTGCGCGCGCTGGAGTGCGCGGCGCCACTGCTGATCCTGGGCGATGAGGCCGCGACGCGCTCACTGCGCGACTGGCTCGCGCGGTATCGCGCCACGCCGGCGCGCTCGGCGCCGCTCGACACGCTGCGCGCCGCGCTGGCTCGCACACCGGAAATTCGCGCCGCGCTCGCGCGCGGCGCGGCACTCGCCGCCGAGCACGTTCCGGAACGACTCGCGCGGACGCTGTTCGAATCGCTGGAGCCCGGCTCGGGCGGCGCCGCGGGCCGCGCCGCCTGAGCATCTCCGCCCACGCTTGCGGGAGGGCGTCCCCCGCGTCTAACGTGCCCGGCTCCAGTCTGCTGGTTCGTCACGGTCGGGGGTGCGCATGAAGATCCTGGTCACCGGCGGCGCCGGCTTCATCGGCTCGAACGTCGCCGATCGTTTCGTGGAGCTCGGCCACGAGGTGGCGGTGCTCGACAACCTGTCGACCGGCTTCCGGGAATTCGTCCCGCGGAACGCCCGCCTCTTCGAGGTCGACCTGAACGACGCGGAAGCCGTCGGGCGCTGCCTCGCCGAATTCCGGCCCGAGGTGGTGGACCACCACGCGGCGCAGATCGACGTGCGAAAATCGGTTTCGGACCCGGTGTTCGACGCCCATACCAACATTCTCGGTGGCATTCGGCTGCTGGAGGCCTGCACGCGCCACGGAGTGCGCAAGTTCGTCTACGCCTCGACCGGTGGCGCGCTCTACGGCGAAGGCCGGCAGTTGCCGGCGACCGAGGATCACCCGGTCAACCCCGAGTCGCCCTATGGCGCGAGCAAGCACACGCTCGAGCACTACCTCTACATCTGGAAGCTGCTGCATGGACTCGACTACACCGTGCTCCGCTATCCGAACGTCTATGGCCCGCGCCAGAATCCCCACGGCGAAGCGGGCGTCAACGCGATCTTCATCGGTCTCATGCTCGAGGGGAAACGCCCGCGCATCTTCGGCAGCGGAGAACAGGTGCGGGATTACCTCTTCGTTGCCGACGTGGTCGAGGCCAACGTGCTGGCCCTCGATCGCGGGAGCGGCGCGGTGGTGAACCTCGGCACCGGGGTGCCGACTTCGGTCAATGACATCGTGCGCGAACTGAACCGCATCCTCGGCTCGCGCATCGAGCCGATCTACGAGGCGGCCCGCGCCGGAGAGATTCAGCGCATCTATCTCGACGCGCGGCGCGCGCGCGAGGTCCTGGGCTGGACCTCGCGCGTGCCGTTCGCGGCCGGGCTCGAGCGCACCGTCGAGTGGTCGCGGAAGTTCTCGTTGCCCGCGAGGGGCTGAGCTCCGGGCCGGCCCGCTACCAGATGCGGGCGCGCAAGTCCTCCGGCCGCACCATCGGATCGCCGGGCTTGCAGCCCCAGGCCTTCGCGAACTCCGGCAGGTTCGACAGCGGACCGTTCACTCGCCACATCGGTGGCGAGTGCGGATTGGTCTGCACCTGGGTGCGCAGCGCCGCGGGACGATAGGCCTCGCGCCACACCTGCGCCCAGGCCAGGAAGAAGCGCTGCTCGGGCGTGAACCCGTCGATGAGCGGACGCGGTTTTCCCTGGAGCGCCTTCTCGAGCGCGTAGTAGGCCACCGCCACGCCGCCCAGATCGGCGATGTTCTCGCCGAGCGTCAGCCGGCCGTTCAGGTGCAGCGTATCGAGCACGGTGTAGCCGTTGAACTGCTCGGCCACGCGGCGGGCCCGCTCCTGGTAGCGCGAAGCATCCTGCTCGGTCCACCAGTCGCGCAGGTTGCCCCGGTCGTCGAACTGGCGGCCGCGGTCATCGAAGCCGTGCGACATCTCGTGACCGATCACCGCGCCGATCGCGCCGTAGTTCATGGCGTCGTCCCACGACGGATCGAAGAATGGCGGTTGCAGGATTCCGGCCGGGAAGTTGATGCTGTTGAGCGACGAGCTGTAGTAGGCGTTGACGGTCGGCGGCGTCATGGTCCACTCGCCGCGATCCACCGGCTGGCCGATCTTCCCGAGGTTCCGGCGCGTGTCGTAGAGGTTGCAGCTCACGCGGTTGGCGAAGTACTTCTTGCGATTGAGCTGCACGCCCCGATAGTCGCGCCAGGTATTGGGGTAGCCGATGTTCCGCTCGAACGCGGCCAGCTTCTGCGCCGCGCGCTGGCGGGTTTCGGGGCTCATCCAGTCCAGCCCCTGGATCCGCTCACCGAGCGCGGCCTCGAGATTCTTCACCATGGTGAGCGCTCGATCGCGCGCCGCCGGCGGGAACTTCTCCTTCACGTAGGCCTGCCCCAGCAGATCGCCGAGATCCTGATCGGTGGCGCGAACGCAGCGCTTCCAGCGCGGCGGGAGGGCTTCGGCGCCCGACAGCACCTGCTGGAACGCGAAGTCTTCGTTCACGAACGCCCGACTCAGATTGGGCGCGGCGAAGTGGATCACCTTCCAGCGCAGATAGGGCTTCCAGTCGTCGAGCTTGACCGCCGTCAGCAGGCTGTCGACCGAGGTGAGGAACGCGGGCTGCGTGACGTTCACGGAATCCAGGTTGTGGAGCCCGCGCGCCAGCAGATAGCGCGCCCAGTCGAAGTGGGGCGACAGGCGCGCCAACGAATCCACCGAGATCTTGTGGTAAGTGGCCTGCGGATCGCGACGCTGCACCGCCGTCATCGAGCCCCGCGCCAGTGCGGTCTCGATCGAGAGGATCCGGTCGGCCTCGCGCCGGGCGTCGAGCGCCGTCTCTTTGAGCAGCAGCAACGAGTTGACGATGTGCTCGACGTAGCGGCGGCGCGTCTCGACGCCGGCCGAATCGGTGCGCAGGTAGTAGTCGCGGTCGGGCAGCCCGAGTCCGCCCTGGCTCACGAAGGCGATCTGCGACTCGCTGTGCCGCGGATCCTGGTTGGCGCGAAAGGCGAACAGCGCCGGAATCCCCTGATCGTGGAGCGCCGCGACCCGTCCGGTGAACATCGAGTCCCGCGACATGCGGTCGACCGAGGAAAGCAGCGGCTGGATCGGCTGAACGCCCTCGAACTCCGCGGCCGCCGAGTCCATGCAGGCGTTCCAGTACGTACCGAGCCGCCCGAGATCGCTCGAAGGCCCGAGCCCCTTGTCCTGGCCGGCCTTCTCGAGGATCCGATCGAGCGTGACGCGGTTCCGCTCGGCGAGCTCGATGAAGCTCCCCCAGCTCTCCTGGGTCGAGGGGATCCTGGTCTGCTTGAGCCAGGTGCCGTTCGCGTATTCGAAGAAATCGCGGCACGGCGGGCAGGTGGTGTCCATGGTGGCGCGCGAGAACGCCGGGGCGGCGCCCGCCGCGATCGAACGGGAGGGAAGCGCGAACGACAGCGCGAGCAACACGACCAGCGACCACCAGCGGAAGCGGACGATCATGTCGAGGGACCTCGTGAGTGGGAAGGGGTTCTCGAAGCGGGAAATCTAGCCGATCTCAGCGGTGGAGATTCAAGGTGATCGAGCCGATCGCGCCGTGGCGATCGACGCCCGAAACGTGATTCACATTTTCGCGCCACTCGTAACCGCCGGTGACCGCCGCGTCCACTCCGCCGGCCGGCCACCACCTGAGGCCGAGCTCGGCGCTGCGCGCGCGCTCGAGCACGCCCTCGAACGTCCAGATCGGCGGGCGTGGCGAGCCGGGAACGAAGGGCTCGCCAAGGTCGTTCTCGCCCTTCTCGGTGCGCGCCGCGAGCGCGATCACCTGCCAGTCTGCGCTCGGGTCCCAGCGCATGTCGAGTGTCAGGCGACTCGCGTCCGGGCCGGTCGGAAAGCCGAGCGGGATTCCCTGCGAAGCGGCCTCGCGCCCAAAGAACGAGGTGTAGACGTAGCGCGAGAGCCGCGTGTACTCGCCATTCCAGCTGAGGCGCGTGCCGTACAGATTCCCCACCCCGTCCCAGCCCACCTGATAGGCCAGCTTGTCGGGGTTGTCGCTGGTCCTGGAGTGCAGGTCATCCACCAGCAGCTCGCCATAGAGTCGGGTCCCGTTGGCCACGCGCCAGGCAGCATCCAACGAGATCATCACGTTGTTTCGCAACGCTTCGGCCGAGTCGGGCTCATCCTCGGTCTGAAGGCGCTGCACCAGCGAGTAGGGGATGAGCCCGATGGTGTAGAGCGGTGACCAGCCACTGGCGTGATAGCGCGCCGATTCGCTCGCGCCGAGGCGCAGCGCGTCGGTCGCCTGCCACTCGATGCGATGCGCCGCGAGCTGTTCGCCGGCCGCGGCCGCCACGGTTGCCGACAGCGCGGTCAGCCGCAGTCGGCCACCCGCGAGCCCGAAGTGGTACTCGAACGCCGTGAGCGGCGGCGCGGTGCCCGAGAGAAGCAGAGAACCACCGTACCCGGGGCCCCAGTGGAATCGGCTGCGACCCAGCCGGAATCCAAAACGATCCTGGGGCGCGATGTATCCCACCAGCGCCTGGTCGGCCTGGAGGATCACGTCACTGTTTCCGATCACCGGATCGGTGAACGACTGAGCACCGGCCTCCTCGCCGATCAGCAGGTGGAGCTGCGCGATCCAGCGATGGACGCCGAGCGCCGCGCGGAGCTGGACGCCCGAACCATTCGCCCAGCGCGTGCTATCGCGGTCCGTGGCGGCTCCGCCCTCGAGACCCGGCGAGAGATCGAAGCGGGTGAGGTCGGCGCCGTCCACGCGCAGCGCGTAAGGCGTCGAGCGGGGCCGGGAGTCCTCGGCCACCGCCACCGCGTCCCTGCCGAGCCCGCGGCCGATCCGAATCCATGAATCGCGCGCGAGCCCACGTGCCGCGACCGACAGACTCTCGGCGCTGAACACGTCGCGCAGCAGCGGGCGCGTGTGGAGGTGGGAGAGCGCGATCGTGTTCCCGCGCAGCTCGGGCGCGATCACG
Organism: Candidatus Sulfotelmatobacter sp.; assembly: GCA_035498555.1. Taxonomy (NCBI): domain Bacteria; kingdom Pseudomonadati; phylum Acidobacteriota; class Terriglobia; order Terriglobales; family Candidatus Korobacteraceae; genus Candidatus Sulfotelmatobacter; species Candidatus Sulfotelmatobacter sp. Next base: position 16,150 of record DATKAB010000054.1, on the reverse strand, counting down.
TCGAGCAGCCGCAGCTCCCGCTCGAGCGGATCACCGATCTCCAGGTCGGCGAGCGGGTGGGAGACCGCCGGTCTCGGAAACGAGAACACGGTGCACAGCGCGAGCGCGAGCGCCGTGGCGCGTCGCCGGAACGGGGGCGGCATGCGCGACATGCTAGCGATGTGGCTCGCCGGCCGGAAGTGAGGTTTGAGCCGCGGAATCGCCGTGCTAGAGTCCCGCGCCTCATTCGCTCCCCGCTCCCGCGAGCTCGGGGACCTCCCCAGGAAAACCATTTCATGCATCCCGGAAATCGCGAACTTCTCCAGCAGCCCTACGACCCGGGCCGGGTCGAGGCGTCGTGGTACGCCCGCTGGGAGGAGTTGGGCGTGTTCCGGCCGCGGCCGGGCTCCGCCCGGGAACCGTTCGTGATTGCGATCCCACCGCCCAACGTTACGGGATCGCTGACCATGGGGCACCTGCTCGGCGAGTCGATCCGTGACCTGATCGTGCGCTGGCAGCGCATGGAAGGGCGCGAGACGCTCTATATCCCGGGCATGGACCACGCCGGGATCGCCACTCAGAACGTGGTGGAACGGAAGCTCAAGTCCGAAGGCCGCTCGCGTCACGACCTCGGGCGTGAGGGCTTCCTGCGCGAGGTGTGGGCCTGGAAGGAGCAATACGGCGGCCTGATCTTTCAGCAGGAGCGCCGGCTCGGGACCACGCCGGACTGGACGCGTGAGCGATTCACGCTCGACCCGGCCTACTCGAGCGCGGTGCTGGGCGTGTTCAAGTCGCTGTTCGACGAGGGCCTCATCTACCGCGGCCGCTACATCGTCAACTGGTGCCCGCGCTGCCAGACCGCGCTGTCCGACGAGGAAGTGGAGCATCGCGAGCTGCAGGGTCACCTCTGGTACGTCCGCTATCCGGTCGAGGACAGCGAGAAGGTGATCGTGGTCGCCACCACGCGGCCGGAGACCATGCTCGGCGACACCGCGGTGGCGGTGAATCCCAAGGACCAGCGTTACAAGAAACTGGTGGGGAAACGAGCGGTGCTCCCGCTGATGCGCCGTGCGATCCCGATCGTGGCCGACGCCTCGGTGGACGCGAAGTTCGGCACCGGCGCGGTCAAGATCACCCCCGCCCACGATCCCAACGACTTCCAGCTCGGCAAGCGTCACGACCTGGCCGAGTTGATCGTCATGGACGAGGCCGGCGTGATGAACGAGAACGCCGGCGACTTCCGCGGGCTCGATCGCTTCGAGGCGCGCAAGCGCATCGTCGAGGCTCTGAAGGACGCCGGCTATCTCGAGAAGGTCGAGCCGCACACCCACAGCATCGGCCACTGCTCGCGCTGCGGAACGGTGATCGAGCCCTATCTCTCGCGGCAGTGGTTCGTGAAGATGGCGCCGCTGGCGGCGCCGGCGCTGGAAGCGGCGCGCAAGGGGCGCGTCAAGATGTTCCCGTCGCGCTGGAAGAAGGTGTACGTCAACTGGCTCGAAAACATCCGCGACTGGTGCATCTCGCGACAGCTGTGGTGGGGTCATCGCATTCCGGTGTGGTATCGCGGCGAGGAAATGGTGGTCTCGCTCGAGCCGCCCGCCGGCGACGGCTGGACCCAGGACGAAGACGTGCTCGACACCTGGTTCTCGTCGTGGCTGTGGCCATTCGCCACGCTCGGCTGGCCCGAGAAGACTCCCGATCTCGAGCGCTACTACCCCAACAGCCTGATGGTGACGGGCAGCGACATCATCTTCTTCTGGGTGGCGCGCATGATCATGGCCGGCTACCACTTCACCGGCCAGGCGCCGTTCGCTCACGTGGTGTTCACCAGCATCGTGCGTGACGCTCAGGGGCGGAAGATGTCGAAGTCTCTCGGCAACTCTCCCGACCCGTTGCAGATGATCGCCAGCTACGGCGCGGACTCGGTGCGCTTCACCATGGTCCAGACCCCGACCGGTCAAGACCTGTTGTTCGACGAGAAGCGGCTCGAGAACGGCAAGTTCTTCGCCAACAAGCTGTGGAACGCCGCGCGCCTCGTGACCATGCGGCTCGGCGACGAGGATCTCGGCGCGATCCGCGAGTCGCAGCTCATCCTGACCCTGGCCGATCGCTGGATCCTGTCGCGTTTAGCCAACGCGGTGAAAGACGTGACGCGCAACCTGAAAACCTATCGCTTCGCCGAGGCCGCGCAGGCCCTCTACCATTTCGCCTGGAACGAGTACTGCGACTGGTACCTGGAGATGGCGAAGCCCCGCTGGACGTTCTCCGACGACGGCGCGCCGCTGACGAGCGAGGCGCGCGCCGACCTGCGCACGGCGCGCTGGGTGGCGTGGAAGGTGCTGGACGGCATCCTGCGCCTGCTCCATCCGTTCATGCCCTACGTCAGCGAGGAACTGTGGCAGGCGATCCCGCACGACGGCGAGATCCTCGCGCTGGCCTCCTGGCCGCGCGCGCGCCGCAGCTGGTTCGACGCCGGCGTCGAGGCCGAGGTGAGATTCCTGCAGGGGGTGGTGGTCGCGGTGCGAAACCTCCGCGCCGAGTCGAAGCTGGCACCGGGTCGGGAGGTGCCGGTGGTGGTGCGGGGAAGCGAAGGGCAGGTGCGGCTGCTCCGGCGCCTCGAACAGCAGCTCCGCCCCCTCGCGCGCATCAGCGATCTCCAGCTCTCGACCGACGGCGGGCGGCCGGCGGTGGCGGCCTCGGCGGTGGTGGACGGCGCCGAGATCTTCCTGCCGCTCGAGGGGCTGATCGACGTGGACGAGGAGCGTGCACGTCTGACCCGCGAGGCCGAGAAGCTGCTCGACGAGCTCGAGTCGGTCAAGAAGAAGCTGCGCAACCAGGACTTCCTCAACAAGGCGCGCCCCGACGTGGTCGAACGCGAGCGCCAGCGGCTCGGCCAGCTCGAGGAGACCATGGACAAGCTGCGCCGCGCCCAGGAGAGCCTGCGCAGCTCGCGCGCGTGAGGCGAGCGATCGCGCCGTTTCGGCCGCGTCGCCCGCGCTCCGAGCGGCCCGCCTATCCGCGCATTCGGGCCGTGGTCGCGCGCCTACCGCGCGGGCGCGTCGCGACCTACGGACAGATCGCCACGCTGGCCGGCTACCCCCACGCCCCGCGCCTCGCCGGCTACGCCCTGCACGCGCTGCCGCCCGGCAGCCCGCTGCCCTGGCACCGCGTGGTGGGCGCCGGCGGCGTATTGAGCCTCGGTCGCCTGAGCCCCGAGGGCGCTGCGGAGCAACGACTGCGCCTCGAGGCCGAGGGCATTCGGTTCGATCCCCGCGGACGGGTGAAGATGCGCGAGTTTGGCTGGAAGCCGGGGGCCGCGCGCCGAATGGCTAGTGCGCGGTCTTCGCTGCGGCGCCCGAATCGCCGGGCGCAGGCCGCTCGAAGCGCGCGACCCGGAGCGGGCCGGACATCGAAGTCCAGATCGAGCGGTCCTTGAGAACGCGGCCGTCCGATTCCGCCGCGCGCTCGGCACGCCGCGCCACTTCCCTGCGCACCTCGGAATTCGGGCTTCGCACGATCACCCACACCTGGTCGTAGCTCGCGGCGCGCGCGCGCGCGGCGGTCTCCATTTCGTCGAGCTGCCGGGGCGTGTAGTCCGACGCGAACGGCACGTCGGGGTGCGAAACCTCGATCGCGGCGAGCGGCGGGTCGAGCCGGCGGTCGTAGTAGCGGAATGGATCCACGTCGAACGGCACCAGCACGGCGGCGTGCCCTGGCTGCTGATTCATGCCGATGAAGTGCACCACCTGCCGCCAGGGCTCCTTGGCGTAGTCGGTGCTGTAGCGGAAGCACGCGTAGCCGCTGGCCAGCAGCAGTAGCGCGGTCCAGGCGTAGGAGAGCCCCGGCGGGCGCATCGCCCACAGCCCGCGCGCGGTGAGCACCGCCAGCATCGGCGTGAGAAACACGAAGTAGCGCGGGAGCCACAGCGGGACCTTGAACGACACCAGCCACACCGCCAGCAGCGGGAGGCACAGGCCGGCCAGCGCGAACCGCTGGACTTGTCCTGCCGGGCCCGGCCGCAGCGCTTCGCGCGCGCCGAACAGGAGCGGGACGATCGGCAGCGCGGTGAGGATCAGATGCGCGACCGGGCGCGGCAGGAACGCTTCGAGTCCCGGGAGCGTCGCGCCCGGCGGCGGCGTCACCAGCGGAATCGGCGAGAGGAACACCGCGCGCAGCACCTGGAACACCTCGTGTCCGCCGGGGGTGCGCAGGTACCAGTGGCTGTGCGAGAGGTGCGAGGCCTGCGCCAGATTGATGGCGATCCAGGGCGCATAGAGTGCGAACGCCGCGGCCTGCGCCAGCAGCCAGCGCCACGCGTTCCGGCGGCCGGCCGGCGTCAGCACGATCAGCGTCGCCTGAACGCCGACGCCGAGCAGCGCGATGCTCTGCGTCCACAGTCCGAGCGCCGAGACCAGCACGAACGGCAGCCACGCGCGGCGCCGGTCCAGCAGCGCGGCGCGCGCGAACAGATAGAGGGCCCAGGTGGTGAAGCACGCCACCGTCATGTAGGTGCGCGCCTCTTGCGCGAACATCAGCTGGTGCGGCGAGAGCGCCACCAGCACCGCGGCCAGCGAGGCTTCGGAGCGCGAGGCGGCGAGCCGCGCGATGCGGTAGGTGAGCCAGACCATGCCGAGGGATGCCACCACCGACACGCTGCGCAGCCAGGCCTCGGTGTCGCCGATCTTCAGAGCCAGCGAGGTGAGCAGGTAGAAAAGCGGCGGACTCGCGTCCTTCTGCGCGCACAGTCGGATCAACTCGCGGAGCGGCGACGAGGCGGCGGTCCAGGTCGAGCCCTCGTCGGTCCAGAGGCTGCGCGCGCCGAGTCCGGTGAGCCGCAGCAGCAGCGCCGCGAACAGGATCGGCGCCAGCACCAGCGTGTCCGGCCGGCGGGAGGCGGCGCGGGGCTGGGGGCCCGCGATCACGCCAGCGCCTCGCGCAGAATGGCGACGATCTTCTCGCCACTGTGCCCGTCGCCGAACGGGTTGGGCCAGGTTCGCGGCCGCTCGCGCATGGCGCGCGCGCACTCGACGATTCGTCTGGGATCGGCGCCGGCCAGCAGGTTGGCGCCCACCTCGACCGACTCGGGCCGCTCGGTGTTGTCACGGAGCGTCACGCAGGGGACGCCGAGCGTGCAGGCCTCTTCCTGGAGTCCCCCGGAATCGGTGAGCGTGAGCGCGGCGCTGGCGTGGAGCCCAAGGAAGTCGAGGTAGGGAAGCGGGGGCAGGATCCTCACCGCGCCATCCACCGCCACTCCCTGCTCCTTGAGCCGCGCCTGGGTGCGCGGGTGGAGTGCGGCCAGCACCGGCACCCCGAGCGCGCGCCCGGCCTCGGCGAGCCCGGTGAAGATGCCGCGCAACCGTTCGGGCGCGTCGGTGTTCTCGGCACGATGCACGGTCGCCAGCGCGTAGGCGCCGCTCCGAATGCCGAAGCGCTCGAACAGCTCGGGCCGTTCGGCCCGACGGCGCTGCAGCAGCAGCTCGTCCACGACCGTGTTGCCGGTCACGTGGATGCGCCGCGGCGCGATCTGCTCCCCGAGCAGGATCTGGCGCGACTTCTCGGTGGGCGCGAACAGGTATTCGGACAGATGATCGGTGAGGATGCGGTTGATCTCCTCGGGCATGCCCCGGTCGTAGGAGCGCAGTCCGGCCTCGACATGGCCGACCGGGATGCCGCTCTTCTGCGCCGCCAGCCCCATGGCCAGCACCGAATTGGTGTCGCCTTCGACCAGCAGCACGTCGGGTCGCTCGCGCTGGAGCAACGGCTCCGCACCGAGCAGGATGGTGCCGATCTGGTAGACCTGCGTGCCGGATCCGACCTCGAGATTGTGGTGGGCGGGCGGGAGCCCCAGCTCCTGGAAGAACACGCCGTCCATCTCGAACGAATAGTGCTGACCGGTGTGCAGCAGCAGATACGGCGTCTTCGAAGCGACGCAGGCGCGCACCACCGGCGCCATCTTGATGATCTCGGGACGCGTGCCGACGACGATCGCGATCTTCACGCGGCCGCTCCGGCCCCCGCTCCGGAGGTCTCCGCCGCGTAGTGCTGCATCATTTCGTGGACCACTTCGCAGCAGGAATTCCAGGAGTTGACGCGCGGATACACCTGCGCGGTGCACGCCAGGTAGAGCCGTCCCGGGATCACCGACGGTGCCGGCCGCAAGGACTGATAGCCCACCGTCCAGATCGGTTCGACGAACGGGGCGCGGAACAGAAACTGATCCACCACCTCGCGCTCGGCCTCGGGGAACAGCCGCGCGAGGTCGGCGCGGTAGGTGGAGAGGGTTTCGGCGTCGCCGCGCCGGAAGAGCTCGCTGTCGCGATGCGTGTAGTTGACGAGATAGTTGACGTACAGGCCGCCCGAGCGCTCGAGCGGCACCAGGTTCGACATTTCGATCGCGCCCTGCGCGGTGACGCCGCTGTCCACCCACGGCATCCAGTAGTAGCGGGTGAAGCTTCGCCGGGTCAGGAACACGCCGCTCACCACCCCCTGATAGTCGAGCTGGAGATCGGTGAGCCTCCGATCGAGGCCCAGGCCCTCGGTCATGCGCTGGAACTGGATGAGGGGTGAGGTCGACACGACGGCGTCGAAGCTCTGATGCGAGCCGTCGTCGAGGATCACGCGCATCGAGCCGGCTTCGCGTCCGATCGCGCGGATGCGGGTGCGGAAACGAATCGTCGTCCCGCGTTCGCGCAGCGCCGTCTCGAACGCGTCGATCAGCGAGCGATAGCCACGCTTCAGGCAGCCCTTCACTTCCTGCTGCGAGCTCTTCTCGCGGCTCATGCGGCTCGACAGCCACAGTGCCGGGAGGGCCGGATAGTGGTCTCCGATCTTGGCCGAGAGCAGCGGCTTCCACAGGATGTCGAAGGCGCGCTGGCCGATCATGCCGCGGATCCAGTCGGCGGCGCTGATGTCGTCGAGCGAGGCGTGCATGCCGAGCGCGCGGGCGCGCAGGCCCATCCAGCCCATGCGAATGCGTTCGCCGAACGTGAGCGGCGAGAAGCGCAGCAGATCGAGCGCGGTGTTCATCGGGAAGATCTTCCGCTGGTACATGAAGCCCATCGCGGTGGGTCGCCACATCAGCTCGGGCTCGAGTCCCAGCTCGCGAATCAGCTGGATGAGGGCCCCATCATCGGGCAGCACGCAATGGTAGAAACGCTCCAGGTGCCCGCCGCGATAAGGGAAAGTGGTGCCGAGACCGCCGAGGAAATCCTCGCCCTCGTAGAGGGTGACGTGCTCGCCGCGCTGCACGAGCCGGAACGCCGAGGCGAGGCCCGAAATCCCACCCCCGATGACGGCGACCGTCCTGGCCATGCGTCTCCTTCCTCGACTCCGCCACCGCTCCAAATGCCAGGTCCGGCACGTTCCGCACGAGGAGCGCCCGGACTCGAGGAACCTGATCCCTTCTGAAGTCGCTGCTCGAAGTTATCGGCGATCGGCCGATACCGCTGAAGTCGCCGGGTTCCCAGGCGCCGCGGCGAAGACTAGGCACAAGCCGAGTCGCTGGCAACCGCGAAGCGGTGCACGTATGTTCCCGCGCGGCGCGACCGGCGTTCCGCGCGGCGGCCGACCCGAGCTCCGGAGGACGAGAGCGTGACCCAATCGATTCCATCGCCACGCGCGGGGCGGGAGTGGGGCTGGTGGATCGCGGCGCTCGCCCTCTTCCTGCCGCGCCTCCTTCACCTCGGCGGCCCGCTCGACGATCCGCATTCGTGGCGCCAGTGCGACACGGCGTTCTATTCGCTCGACTTCTCGCGGCGCGGATTCGATCTGCTGCATCCGTCGGTGTGCTGGCTGGGTGCGCATCGCACCCTGATTTTCGAGTTCCCCTTGCCGGAGGCGATCAGCGGCCTCCTCGATCGCCTGTTCGGTCGCTCCGAAACCTGGGATCGGCTGGTGGGGCTCGGCTTCTTCGCGCTCGCCACGCTCTACCTTCATCTGTTCGTTCGACGCATCGCCTCGCCGCGGGCGGCGTGGCTCGCCACCCTGGCGTGGCTGGCACTGCCGCTCGGCCAGTTCTATTCGCGGGCCGCGCACGTCGACTTCGCGGCCACGGCCGGCGCCCACGCGCTGCTCTACCATGGCGCGGTCGCGGCGCGGGAGAAGCGCTGGTCCCACGCGGTGGCGGCGGGGGCGTGGGGCGCGATCGCGGCGATGATCAAGGCGCCCTATCTACTGCCCCTGCTCGGACCGCTCGGGCTGCTGGCGCTGTCGGCTTCCGGCGCGTTGGGCTTCGCGCTGCTTGCGGGCGCGCTGCTGGTCACGGTGGTTGCCTTCAAGCTGTGGCGCACGCACGTCGATGCGGTCAACGCCGCGGCGCCCGACTGGTACTTCCTGCCCGGGTACTACAAGGAAGTGAATCCGCTCTGGTGGTATTTCGGCGAATGGTCGCAGCGTCTGGACCGCGCGAGCTGGGCACGGGTGGTGCGACGCCTCCTCACCGAGGTGGCGACGCCGCCCGGCGTGCTGCTGGCCTTCGCGGCTCCGCTCGCGCCGCTGGCTCGGGCGCCGGGCTATCGCGCCGGCCTGCGCGCCTTCGCCTTCGCATGGTGCGCGGGCACCCTGCTCTACCTGCTCGTGTTCTTCCCGCTCAACGTGATCCACAACTACTATCAGATTGCCTTTCTCGCCCCGGCGGCGCTGCTGATCGCGCTCGGCGCCGAGGCGATGCTCGAGCGAGCGCGGCCGGTGGCGCTGCTGGTGACGGCGCTGTTCGTGATCGTGGCGCTGGTGAGTCCCGGGCGTCTCGGCTACTACCGCGTGGACTGGCTGAGGGTCCAGGCGGGCCGGCTGATGGACGCGAGACTTCCGAAGGGCGCGCTGGTGATCGCATGCGATCACGCCTCGGGCTATTCGGATCCTCGGCTCCTCTATCGCGCGGATCGCCTGGGCTGGTCGCTGGCGATCCCCGATCTGACTCCGGGCCGAATCGACACGCTGTGCACGCTGGGCGCCACGCGCCTCGCGATCGTCACCAGTCCCGAGCACCCCGAGTTTCATGCGCCGGCGTTCGCGCGACCCTGGCGCTCCGACTCGCTCGCCATCGAGCACGGAGGGAGGCGGATCGGCACGCTCGAACTCTACGACCTCGAACGGCGCGCGAGCCCGTGAGCGAGCGGCCGGTCGCCACCGTCAGCGTGGACGTGGATCCGGTCGATCTCCATCTGATCGGCTATGGTTTTCCGGGGCTGCCGCCCGATCCGCTGGTCTACACCCGCGCGCTGCCGAGGCTCACCGAGATCTTCGCGCGCACCGGAGTGCGCGCCACGTTGTTCGTGGTGGGCCGCGACGCCCCCGCGCAGCGCACGGCGCTCGGGCAGCTGGTGGCCGGGGGACACGAGGTGGCCAGCCATTCGCAGAGCCATCCGCTGGCGTTCGCGAGCCTCGCAGACGCGGCGATGCGCGACGAGCTCGACCGGTCGCGCGCGGCGCTCGAGCAGGCCACCGGCCGGCCGGTGGTCGGCTATCGGTCGCCGAACTTCGACATGAACGCGCGGGGGCTCAGGGCGTTGGCCGACTGCGGCTACCGCTACGACGCCTCGGGCTATCCGACGCCGATGTTGCTGCCGGCGCGCATGCTGCTCGCGCTCAAGAGCCGCGATCCGCGTGCGGTGATGCGCCTCCGGCCGTGGCCGTTCACGATGCGGCGCGAGCCTTACCGGGTGGCGGCCGGGGAGGGGCGGCTGATGGAGTTTCCGGCTTCGGTGACCTCGCTGGCCCGGCTGCCGATCTATCACACCCTGCGCTACGCGCTGAGTGATGCGCGCTTCGAAGCCGCGCTCGACGGACTGGTGGGCGAGCGGCGCTCGCTCTCGTACGCCCTCCACGCGGTGGATGCGCTCGGCCAGCGTGAGGACGCAGTGGATCCGAGGCTCGCCGGGCATCCGGGCATGGACCGGGCGCTCGATCATAAGCTCGCCTTGCTCGAGCGCAGTCTCAGCTCGATCGTCCAACGCTTTGCGGTGCAGACTTTTGCCGAACGGCTCGAGGCCACGCCTGCGTAGTCGCCATCGGCAAATCCCCTGGCTCGGTCCGCGCCGGGGAGCACGACCGAAGAAATTCGCGCCCCCCGGCGTATGGTCCGCGGACCACGACCTCCCCGTTCAAACCCGATCAGGAGAAGCCGCGATGCGCTCTCGAACCTTCCATGCACTGCCGGCAGCCACGGTGGCCCTGTCGTGTCTGGTGCTGACCGCCGACGCCGAGGCCGCTCCGCACCTCACGCTCTATTCCCACGATCTCGGATTCGTACGCGAGACCCGCGAGTTCGAGCTGCGCTCCAGTCCCGACACAGTGAGGCTCGCCGACGTCTCGGAGCAGCTCGACTTCGCCTCGCTGCGTCTCGCGCCGCCGGCCGCTTCGATGCGGGTGACGCGGCTCGCCTATCGCTACGACGTCGCGAGTGGCGATGCGCTGGTGGATCGCGCCCGCGGCAGCCGGGTACGTGTCACTACCCGCGGCGATCGCCTCACCGAGGGCACGCTGGTGGCCGCCGACGGCAACTGGCTGGTGGTGCGCGGCGACGATGGCGCGCTCACCACGCTCTCGCGCGCCGCGGTCGAGACCATGCGGCTGTCGAGCCCGCCTGCCGAGCTGTCGCTGCGACCCACCGTCGAGGCCGTGGTCGAGGGCTCGCGCGGGCGCGCTCAGGCCGAGCTCAGCTATCTCACCGGCGGCCTGTCGTGGAGCGCCGAGCACGTGCTGGTGCGCAAGGGCGAGACCGGCGGCACCTGGTCGACGCGCGTCACCATCGAGAATGCGACCGGCCACGAATTCCGCGACGCGGCCGTGAAGCTGGTGGCGGGCGAGCCGCAGCGCGACCAGGGTCCGATGCCGATCGCGCCGCGCATGGCGCTGCTCAGCGCGGCGGCCGAGAAATCCGACATGTCGCAGCAGGAGTTCGCGGATTACCACCTGTACACGCTCGACAAGCCCGCGACGCTGCGGGATCGGGAGACCCAGTCGCTGTCGATGCTCGAGCCCCGCGCGATCAAGCTGACGCCTCGCTATCTCACTCGCGCCGACGCGCGCGGCGTGCGCGTCCAGGTCGAGGTGAGGAACGACGCGGCCAGCGGACTCGGCCAGCCACTGCCGGGCGGGCGCGTCCGGGTGTTCGAAGCGGATCCCGCCGGGGATCTCCAGTTCGTGGGCGAGACCCATATCGGTCACACCGCCGAGGGCGAGAAGATGACGCTCGACGTCGGACAGGCGTTCGACCTGGTGGCCGAGCGGCGAGAAGTGTTCAACCGGAGGCTCTCGGACCGCGAGCGCGAGTACAAAATCGAGGTGAAGCTCCGCAATCGCAAGAAGTCCGACGTCACCATCGTGGTCGAGGAGGCGGTGAGCGGCGACGTCGAGGTCACTCAGCAGTCGCACCCGTTCGAGCGCAAGGACGCCAACACGCTGCAGTGGACGATCGCGGTGCCGGCCGGAAAGGAAGTGATGTTGAGCTACACGGCTCACGTCCGGTACTAGAGCGCTTGAGCCGCCGGGCCGATAACTCCTAGCGCCATGGTCTTCAACAGCCTGCTGTTCGCGGTGTTCCTGGGCGTGGTGTTGCTGCTGTACTACCGCCTTCCGCATCGCGGACAGAATCACCTGCTGCTGATCGCGAGCTACGTCTTCTACGGCGCCTGGGACTGGCGCTTCCTCTCGCTGATCTGGATCTCGACCACCGTCGACTGGTGGGCGGGCCTGCACCTCGACGAATCGAAGAGTCCCGCCTATCGGAAGCGCGTGCTGTTTCTGAGCTGTCTCTTCAACCTCGGCTTCCTGGGCGTCTTCAAGTACTACGGATTCTTCGCCACCAGCTTCCTCGCGCTGGCCGGCTGGTTCGGCTGGCACCCCCAGATCCGGCTCCTGCACATCGTGCTGCCGATCGGGATTTCGTTCTACACCTTCCAGTCGATGAGCTACACCATCGAGGTTTACCGCAAGCACCTGAAGCCGTCGCGGAATCTCCTCGAATACGCCACCTTCGTCGCCTTCTTCCCGCACATGGTGGCCGGCCCGATCATGCGCGCCACCTCGCTGCTCCCCCAGGTGCAGAAGCCGCGCGTGATCACCCGCGCCCACATCGTCGAAGGGCTCCGCCTGATGCTGTGGGGCCTCTACAAGAAGATGGTGATCGCCGACAACATGGCGCTGATCGTGGACCCGATCTTCGCGCGACCAGGCCCCTACACGTTTGGCGAAACCTTCGTCGGGGTGCTGGCGTTTGCCTTCCAGATCTACGGCGACTTCTCGGGCTACTCCGACATCGCGCGGGGCACGGCTTCGCTGATGGGCTTCGAGCTGATCGTCAATTTCGATCTGCCTTACTTCGCCACCAGCCCGCAGGACTTCTGGCGCCGCTGGCACATCAGCCTCTCCACCTGGTTGCGGGACTATCTCTATGTCTCGCTCGGCGGCAATCAGAAGGGTCGAGTGCGCACCTACGTCAACCTGATGCTCACCATGCTGCTGGGCGGGCTATGGCACGGCGCCTCGTGGACGTTCGTGTGCTGGGGCGCGTACCACGGCACACTGCTCGCCGGGCATCGCGCGATCGGGGAGTGGCGCGGCGAGCGCCCGGCGCCATCCGCGTGGCGGGCGCGCGCCGGCTGGCTGCTGAGCGTCGGGTTCATGTTCGTGCTCACGCTCTACGGCTGGCTGCTGTTCCGCTGCCACACGTTCCATCAGATCGCGGGCATGACGCGGGCGCTGTTCCTCGGGCCGCTCGATGCCGGCTCGCTCCGCCATCTGGTGACGATCGCGTTCTTCACGCTCCCGCTGGTGGTGGTGCAGTGCGTGCAGTACTTCAGGGACGATCTCGATTTCTGGCGGCAGGTGCCGGTGTGGGCGCAGACGGCGTTCTACTTGTTCTGTCTCTACTCGATTTTCCTGTTCGGAGCTTTTCGTGGCGCGGCCTTCATCTACTTCCAATTTTGACGACCGGCGCCTGACGCGCGCGGTCCAATACACCGTCCTCATCCTGTTGGGTGTGGAGCTGGCGCTCGCGTGGGTGCCCGAAAACGTCATGATCCGCACCATGCGGTGGATGCGCGCGCTCCTCGACCGCCAGCCGGCGGCGGCGGTGCAGATCCAGGGTGACTCGGTGGCCCAGGGCGCGCTGTTCATCGACGAGATCGCCGACGCCCTGCCCGAATCGACCCGGGTGTGGAACGCGGCGCTGCAGGGTTCGGGACCGGAGTTCACGTATTTCCTGCTGCGCCGCCAGCTGGCTCACGGGCGCGCGCCGAGAGCGATCGTGATCGCCCACTCGCCGCACACCTTCGTGACCCAGCGCATGGGAGTGTTGGCCGGCGCCTTCCTCGCGTGGGATGAATTCCCCGCGGCGTTCCTGCACGGCCACCACTTCTTCGACACGCTCTACGGCGTGCTGTGCAAGCTCTCGTTCACGCTCCGCCACCGCGAAGAGCTGAGCGACGCGCTGCGCGGCCGGCGCGGCGAGCTGCAGACCTGGGCGGCGCCGATTCCCACCCAGGGCTGGCTGCGCTGGCACATGGGACTGGACGAAGAGAAATGGGCGCGCGAGGGAAAGGGCCCGCTCCCGCCGCTGCATCCCGTTTACCGCGAGAAGTTCGTGCTCGACGCGGGCGAGCGCGATCTGTTCGGTCGCACGATCGCGCTGGCGCGCGCGCACAACATCCGGGTGTTCTGGCTGACCCTGCCGGAGCACGAGGCGGTCGCTGCGGCGCGCGACTCGATCGGGTTTGCACCCGCCTACTACCGCTTCGTCGACTCGCTGGCGGCGCGCGGGGAGGTCACGGTGCTGCAGCGCGACTTCGAGGTGCTGCCGGCCTCGGATTTCTCCGACTACACCCACTTGCGCCTGCCGGCCGCGCTAAAGCTGTCGCGCGAGGTGGGGAGGAAGCTCGCCGCCGAGCTGTCGGGCCCGCGGTAAGCCCGTAGAGATCGTCGCGGGCGGGGCGCGAGGAGCGACGAGCAACGCCGCCCCCGGAGATTTCCGTCACCGCTTCACAGCATCTTGTAGCCCGCGTCCACGTTGAACGCCTGACCGGTGATGCCGGCGGCGTCGTCCGAGGCCAGGAAGGTCACCGCGGCCGCGACCTCGTCGGCGCTCACCATCCGCTGGAGCGGCAGGTCACGCGTGAACCAGCGCTCGGCCTCCTCGAGCGTGAGCCCCTCCGCCTGTGCGCGCGCTGCGATCACGCGGGTCATGCGCTCGCCGGTGGTGGCGCCCGGGAGGATGGCGTTGACTCGCACGCCGTGCGGCCCGAGCTCGGCGGCCAGCGAGTGGCTGAGCCCGAGCAGCCCCCACTTGGATGCGGCGTAGGGCGTGCGCAGGGGATAGCCGATGCGGGCCGCCACCGAGGCGATGTTGACGATCGCGCCGCGCTTCCGCTCGATCATGAGCTTCGAGGCGTGCTTCGCGCACAGGAAGGCGCCGGTGAGATTGACCTCGAGGGTCTCGCGCCACTCCTCGGGCGTGACGTCGCGCGCCAGCCGGGTGGGGCCGGCGATGCCCGAGTTGTTGATCAGCACGTCGAGCCGTCCGGCCCGCTCATGCGCCTGCTTCACCATGGCTTCGACGGCGGGGCCGTCGGAAACGCTCAGCACCGACACGGCCGGCCGGGTGCCCAGCGCGCGCAGCTCGCCGGCCACCGCTTCGAGCCGGTCGCGCGAACGCGCCGCCAGCGTCACGTTCGCGCCCTCGCGCCCAAAGGCGAGCGCGATCGCCCGGCCGATGCCGTAGCCGCCGCCGGTGACGATGACCGTCCAGTCCTCGAAGCGCATGTCGACTCCGATCGAAGGCCGGCAGCATGCCATATCGCCACGCGCTTCCGAACCTCTGTCCTCTCCGCTACTCTCCCGGTTCCATGCCCTTCAAGCTCCATGCACCCTACCCGCCGCGGGGGGATCAGCCCGAGGCGATCCGCGAGCTCGTGGCCGGTCTGCGGGCCGGCGAGCGCTACCAGACCCTGCTCGGCGTCACCGGCAGCGGCAAGACCTTCACGATCGCCGGGGTGATCGCCGAGTGGAACCGCCCGACGCTGGTGATCTCGCACAACAAGACCCTGGCGGCCCAGCTCTATGGGGAGTTCAAGCAGTACTTCCCCGAGAACGCGGTGGGCTACTTCATCTCCTACTACGACTACTACCAGCCGGAAGCCTACGTTCCGCAGACCAACACCTACATTGCCAAGGACGCCAGCATCAACGACGACATCGATCGCCTGAGACTCCAGGCGACCTCGATGCTGCTCGAGCGGGAAGACGTGATCATCGTGGCCAGCGTCTCGTGCATCTACGGCCTGGGCACGCCCGACGACTGGCGCGGCATGCGCATCAACCTCGCCGCCGGGGAGCGCGTCACGCGCAAACAGCTGCTCGAGCAGCTCGTCGCCATCCAATACGTGCGCAACGACATCGAGGTCGGCCGCGGCAGCTTCCGCGTGCGCGGGGACGTGGTCGAGGTGCATCCCGCCTACGACGACGGCATCGTGCGCATCGAACTCGACGACGACGTGGTCGCACGTCTTTCCGGCGTGGATCGCGTCACCGGCCAGGTGGTGCGGCGCATGGATCGGCTGGCGCTGTATCCGGCCAAGCACTTCGTCACGCCCGAGCGCCGCCTGCACGCTGCCATCGATGGCATTCGCGAAGAGCTCAAGGAGCAGGTCGCCATGTTCAGGGCGCAGGGCAAGCTGCTCGAGGCGCAGCGCATCCAGCAGCGCACCGAGTACGACCTCGAGCTGCTGGCTTCCGCCGGCACCTGCCCCGGGGTCGAGAATTACTCGCGGCACCTCTCCGGGCGTCAGCCGGGCGAGCGACCGGGCTGCCTGATCGACTACTTCCCGCGCAAGGCCGACCACAGCGCCGACTTCCTGCTGGTGATCGACGAATCCCACGTCACCGTGCCGCAGATCGCCGGCATGTACGAGGGGGATCGCTCGCGCAAGCGGACGCTGGTGGACTTCGGCTTCCGGCTGCCCTCGGCGCTCGACAATCGCCCGCAACGGTTCGACGAGTTCGAGGCCCTCACCGGGCCGACGTTGTTCGTGTCGGCGACGCCGGCCGAGATCGAGCTCGAGAAGACGCACGGGGTGGTGGTCGAGCAGATCATCCGGCCCACCGGGCTGGTGGATCCCGAGATCGTGATCAAGCCGATCGCCGGGCAGGTGGACGACCTGCTGGCGGAGATCCGGCA